>JALTRC010000571.1 GCA_026998145.1 Gammaproteobacteria bacterium | reverse complement strand
ATGTGACAAGTGCAAATAATGGTAATGGGCAAAGCAATGCTGATAACCAAAGCCCAGGAGGCGGGGGTAGTCTTAATATATTCCTGTTAATCAGTTTTTTACTGACGCTTTACTGGCGCGTAAGGGGGCGCTGAATTATTCAGCGGCTCTTTAAACTGACACAGGCACCGCCGGTATCCAGATTATAAAACTCAATTTCCATACCTATTTCCTGTGCGCGCCGTTGCATATTGCCAATGCCGCGTCCACGAATTTTCTGCCCTGGGGTAAAGCCATCTCCATCATCGCAAACCTGTAAATAAAACTGTTGTTCTTCGTTATAACCAATCACCAGCTTAATTTTTCTGGCATTGGCGTGTTTGAGAATATTAGTGAAAATTTCCTGAATAATTCGCAGTAACTGCAAAGTTTGTTGTGGTGAAAAATCAGGCAGGGTCTGAGTGCGGGTTTGCTGCCACTGTAATGAAATACCGTATTGATGCAGCCTGGGTTCATAACGGTATTTGAACATGCTCAATTGCTCGTCCAGACTGGCATCATCCGGCGCCAGGGTGTCGATGACCAGGCGCAGGTCATCAAGTGCAAAATTAAGTGATTCGGTGAGCAACGGGTTTTGCCGGCGATCATGTTCGAGTATTGCCAGTGCTGATACCAGTTGCCCGCCCACACCGTCGTGAATATCGCGCATAATGCGCTCGCGTTCCTGCTCCAGTGCTTTTTTCTTTTCCATTTGATGAATCGTATCGAAGGCTTGCTGCAATTCGGTTTCACGTTCGGCTACCCGTTGCTCCAGCTCACGGTTAAGGGTTTCCGATTCATGGATAGCCTGGAAGAAGCGTTGTAATAGCGCCCAGCCCATCAGCAAAAAGATAAAGGGCGCGGCATAATGCATCAGATAATTGTGTTGCAGGTGAAACGCCAGATTAAGCCAGTCGTGGGTGCCGAGCAGGACGATAGGCAGGATCGAAACGAAGATCATGCCATTATCCAGTGTCGGTTTATTTTGCCAGTTACGCACAAACAGCCACAGCATCCAGCCATTGGGAATAAACAGAAGCAAATAAGCAATCACCATGGCATCGAATTGCAGCAGATGGGGCAGCAATGGCAGAACGATACTAACCAGACTGCAATAGGCAATAATGCTGCGTTTTGTATTTTTGATATCAAGGCCAGCATGAAGCCCGACAAAAATCCACATGCTACCAATCATCCACATGCCGCTGATATTAGTGAGCATGATCCACAGATGATTGTTGATTGGAATATGCTGCACAAAATACCACAGGGTATATGCCGCCCAGAATAACGAGCCAAGGGTGAACCAGCCGTATTCGGCTTCGCGCCGAATCAGCCAGATAATGCCGATACAAAGCCCCATGGTGAGTGCAAAAGCGCCCACCATCTGGGCAAGGGTGATGCGGGTAAAATAATCCTGCTGGTAAATGGGCCTGAGCTGGGCATCTGGCCCCATATAAAATGGCAGCAGGCGGCCACGGCTTTTCGGCTCGGCAATAAGCCTGACCATCACCGTATTTTTACCGGAATGCAGCAAGCCGTTGGCGATATTGAAATACTGGGGGTGATTCCATGAATTGACGCGGCTGGCATCAAAGGGCGCATCCTGACCGACCAGAGTGCCATTGATAAATACGGCGACATTGCGGTTAATGCGCGGCAGGTATATGCCCCACAACTGGCCGGGTGGCTTATCCAGTTTGAAGTGAAAACGATACCAGCCAGCACCGCTGGCCAGTGGTCGTTGCGCATCCCATAGATCAGGCAGGCTTACCGCGTGCCAGGCTGATTCATCTGCTGGTGGTTGCGGCTGGTTTTTGAGCAGAAATTCTCCCTTATTGAATGTCATCAGATGTTGCAGAGCGACTGACTGACTGGAGCAGGCAGATAGCAATAGGGCCAGTATCAGCATGAGGGGGAGTTGCAGCAATCGATTATTCACGTATTCGAATCAATCCCATTTGTTCCGCTTCATACACCGCTTCCGAGCGGGAATTGACCTGTAATTTACGGTATATCTTTTTTACGTGTGAAGCGACCGTGTGATAGGAGATATCCAGTGATACGGATATTTCATTGTAATTGAGACCCCGTGCAATCAGTTTCAGCACTTCCAGTTCCCGTTTGGTCAGATCATTGGCGGGGCTGTGGTCTGCTGAAGCCTGTGGTTGAAACCGCTTGATTAAGGATCGTGCAATTGAAGGGCTCATTGGTGAGCCGCCTTCGAGCATTTCGACAATGGCGTGGCCGATTGTATCAAGCTCGGAATTTTTCAGCAGATAGCCTGAAGCGCCGGCTTCAATCGCCGCCATCATGTGACGTTCGTCCCCAAATACAGTGATAACGATGGATTCGATATTGCCGAGATGTGAGGCTTCACGGATCAGCTCGATGCCATCCCCATCGGGCAGGTTGAGATCCGTTAGCAATACGTCAGGCCTGCTTTCGCTCAGCATCTTCAGGGCATCTTCAAAAAAAGCACTGTC
>JALTRC010000570.1 GCA_026998145.1 Gammaproteobacteria bacterium | reverse complement strand
GCCAGATCATCACCCGGCGGGATCACTCCCTGCACCCGCACATCCGGCAGCTTGATGGTGCTGTCCAGATTGGCATCCACACCTGCTGCGCTGAACATAAAATCCATAAAGGCAATGGTGTCATTAACACTCAGGCCGCCCAGCTTTCCGGGGCCATCGTGGATGGTAAAACTGATTCGCTCAGGTAATGGCACCACACCTGTGACGCCACCGATATTAATATCCGTACCCAGCAGCAATGCCTTGCCCGCCACCATGGCACCACCACTCAGATTCAGGCTGAATGGATCCAGCGGTGTAGCGGGAATACCGATACCAATACCCAGATTATCCAGTGTCAGCCAGGGCGCACCAAAGGCGCCCACCCATGGCTCGGCACCATTGGCATTCAAGCTTAGACGGGACTCGCCGGGGTTCAGCTTGCCCACCGCCAGGGTCATATCCAGATTCACCGGCACATCATAAGGCCCTAATGGCATGGTGATGTCTTTTTCCAGTGATATATCAAAGCGGATGGAATCCTTCACCACATGGAAAACCGGTTTTACAAACTGTTTTAAATCCAGATAACTGCCCAGCTGCAAATCAAAGCCGGCCATTTCCGCAAAGAATTCAATTTTCTGAGTAATGGCCTTATTGCCAATATTATTACCCCTGGGCAGGATCAGCATGGATACCTGAGTCTGGCGGTTGGTGGCGCCCAAAAATTCCAGCCCCTGAGACAAACCGGGTATGGCATCCAGATCCAGCGTGGAGTGAAGCATTAAACCGGCGCTGGCATTAAAGCTGAAAGGAGTATCCATCACCTGGCTTAAAATGGCCGTGGCTTCCGCCGGAATGTCATCACTGTTGAAGGTGGCATCATCGGATGACCAGGTAAAAATCTTGCGGCCAATACCCAGATCATCCAGGGTCAGAAAATCCGGCAGGTCGAGAGTGTCATTGGCCACACTGACCAGATCCGACATTTTCACCAGCCCGGCCATGGGCTCCATCACCATATTGACCACCCCGTCCCGGGTAAAGATCACCACATTCATATCCATGGCCAGTACGCGAGCCTGTGCCGCAAAAGCACTTTGCCAGCTTTCATCACCGGCCACCTGCGGATCGGGATCATTCAGGCTGAACTGAATACGGGGACCAATGGGGCCGCCATTGGCCGCCTCGGCTTCCGCAAGAGTCATGCCATCGGGAATCACCCCGAACAGGCCGATATCCGGCAGGGTGGGTCGTGCATCAATAATGAACTGTGGCGTGTTCAGCACAGTGTCCATCACATCAATAAAATCATTCAGGGCAATGCTGCCATTGGTGCCCGGGCCATCCAGCACTGCCAGTTCCACATTGCTGGCAGTGGGTCTTGCCCCATTGAGCCGCACATCAAAACCCACATGCATCTGCTTACCACCCATGGTGGTCAGGCCAGTGATTTGCACACTGCTGGGTTCCCGTTGATCCAGCGGTACCGCATCATTGTATTTGCGCACAGTAAAGTTCAGACCATAGTCTTCCAGATTCAACCAGCTAATACCGAACAGCCCCCGCCACGGCTCGGAATCATCGGCAGGATAAACGGCAATATCCAGCACCTTTTGCTGCTGGCTCTGATCAAACATATCCCGGCCGACCGACATATCCAGACGCAACTGCTGGTTATCCGCTTCCGGGTGATAGACAAACAGACCTTCAATGGCAAAGTGATAATTGCCGGCACCGTCTATGCCACTGTTAAAGCCCAGATCAGCCGTGGAATTAAGGGGCATGGCATCGCCCCACTGCATATCAAAAGTCGGCAGCTGGCCGGTAAAACTGAAAGAGGATACGGTGGATGCGCCGCTAAGATCCCGGCTATCCCCCAGTTTTTCAATGGCCGCATAAACCGGCATACGCATGGACCGGGCACCGACAAATTCCAGCCCGTTGCGCACCACATCAATAACGCCCAGATCCAGCGAGGTAAATAATTGCAGGCCGTGGTTCACATTCATGGCATAGGTGGTTTCACCGGCTTCCAGCAGTACCGGGTCAAGCAATGCGGCCGCTTCCGGTGACAGATCCTCACGGCTTAACAATGCCGCACGGCTGGAATACAAAAAGGTTAAATCGTCGATTTGATAATTATCCAGCAGGCTGGCATCCCCGTTAGCCATGGCGATCATACTGCTCAGGGGCACAGGGGTGCCAAGCTTCATCAGCAGATAATATTCACTTTGTTCGCTGCGTTTGGTAAAGGCGGACAGCTGCGCCTCAGCCCCCAGAATTTCCACCGCACCATCAAGGCGAATATCCCAGTATTCCTGTGGCGGTGTTTGTTCATCCTGCATTTTCTGTAACTGGATACGGGCGCCGATGGGGCCGTCATTGGCCGCCTCCAGTTCCGCCAGGGTCATACCCTCGGGCACCAGACCCTTTAACAGCAGATTCGGTGCGGCGGCTTCTGCCTCCTGACGCTGCTGATCCGTGTAGTCATACTGGTATGCCATCATGGATACAAAGTCACGGGC
>JALTRC010000569.1 GCA_026998145.1 Gammaproteobacteria bacterium | reverse complement strand
ATCGGCTGGTTTGCAGATGGCCGTTTAAGCTGCAACAATAATCAGGCAATACTGGACGGCCAGCTCATTACTACGCCGCCTAAATGGATCAATCAACAACTTCGGATGGACTAATGGCAGGCAAAATACTGGCACTTGTAATCGGCATATTCAGCCAGACACTTCAGGCCGCCAGTTTGCCGGATGATTTTGAAGCCCATTACGAAGTGGAAAAATACAGCACCACCATTGCCGAAATGACACTCTCTTTAAGCCGCCAGGGGCAGGATATTATTTATCAGTCCAGAACCCGCCCCCGGGGTTTACTGGCCATGATCAGCAATGACAAAATCGACGAAACCAGCCGATTAAAACAGACAGACGATGGCAGCCTGCAATTACTCAGCTACCACTACAACCGCAAGGATCGTCCCAAAGACAGGCAGCAATATGAGCTGCACTGGCAGGATGCGAAAACACTGAAAATTAGCGGCGAATATCATCATAAAACCGTACAGCTGGAAGCCGACACAAAAGTCTGGGACGGCCTATCCATACAGCTGGCATTAATGGCAGATATTTCACCGGATGCCGTTTTTAACAGCCAGTACGACTACACCATTGTGGATGACGGGCAGCTAAAACATTATCAGTTTGAATATTTGTCCAGAGAAACACTGCGCATTGGTAACAAGTCTTATCAAACCCTGAAAATCAGGCGCCAGCATGATAAAAAAGGCAAACGCATCAGCTATTTCTGGCTGGCCACCGAGCTGAATAATCTGCCGGTAAAAATTGAGCAGTACAAAAAAGGCGAACTGAATTTAACCATGCAACTGACAAAATTTAAGCAGAAAAAAGATGACTGAATTTTACGATGAAGATGGCAACTGGGTGAGTAAAAGCCAGCGCAAGCGGGATTGCCATGATATACAGCAGCTGGGTGAAAATTTAATTAAGCTCAAACCTTCCGAGCTGGAAAAACTCGACCTGCCAGACACATTGCTTGCCGCCATTCTGGAAGCCCATAATATTACCCAGCACACAGCCCTTAAACGCCATAAACAATATGTGGGAAAATTACTGATTCGCGACACGGATTCCGAAGCCGTTGCCCAACAGTATCAGCAACTGATCCATAAAGATGACACCAGCAGCATTCATTTTAAGCACCTGGAACAATGGCGCGATAAAATTATGCAGTCCGGCGACGATGCCATTAATGATTTTGTCAGCCAGTTTCCGGATGCAGATCGTCAGCACCTGCGCCAGCTCTATCGCAAGGCACTCAAGGAACAGCAACAGGAAAAACCGCCGGTTACCTTTAAGATACTGTTTCAATATATCCGCGAGGTTTATGAATTACAGAACCCGCTGGGGTAAACCACTTTCTATTTTAAGCACCTATACTCGGTAAATATTTTATATTGAGGACACCAACATGGACTTTACCAGCATTCATAATTATTACGAGCATCTGGTTGCCGATTATCTAACAACGGAAATTGCCCCCAAATATCCGGACAAGCCCCATGATTTTTTTATGGATATTGCCTGCTATGCCTTAAGCAAATTACCGGCCCGCTATATGCGACACGAAATTGATATGGCTTTTTATATGAGCACAGAGGAACGGCAAAAAATGACCCAGGCTGTTAAACAGGCGGTTGATGATGCGGTGAAATATATTGAAAAGAATTTTAACAGGGATGATCGTTACGGACTGGGTGAAAGCCAATAAGTTATTGAATGCGCATAACATTCAAAACTCCCCTCTTTAGCAAAGAGGGGCCGGGGGAGATTTGAATCGTTCAGGTTAAAAGACTGTATTGATAGAGTATTCCAGACTGAAAGTTTTTAAATCCCCCTCATTCCCCCTTTTTCAAAGGGGGAGGCTTAGCTGAAATATGCGTTTATAAAATGCCCCGGAGTTCTTAAAGCACTATTGTCCGCAAATAAACGCGATACACGCAAATAAGGCTGTCATTTTTATTTATTCAATTTAGATTCGCAACGCAGAAGCCGCGTATTTTAAACATGAAATGTAAGTTCATGAATTGATCAGAGCTTCCTTAAATAACGTTATCTCCCCTCTTTAGCAAAGAGGGGCCGGGGGAGATTTGAAATTGTTCGGGTTAAAAGACTGTATTAATAGAAGATTCAAAACTGAAAGTTTTTAAATCCCCCTCATTCCTCCTTTTTCAAAGGGGGAGGCTTAGCTGAAATATGCGTTTATAAAAGGCACCGGCTTTATGCTCTGTGCCTTTTTATTGGTTTACAAAGACGCTTTCAAATATGGCAACTCATCCGCTGATGCTCCAGCACCGGGAAATTCTTCCGTGTTCTGTGTAACAGCTCCATATCCAGTTCCGCCACAATCACCCCGGAGCCATGGGGCAGGCGATCCACAATATTGCCCCAGTGATCCACAATCATACTGTCACCATGGGTTTCCCGGCCGTTAATATGATAGCCGCCCTGGGCCGAGGCAATCAGGTAACACTGGTTTTCAATCGCTCTTGCTCGGATAAGCGGCTCCCAGTG
>JALTRC010000568.1 GCA_026998145.1 Gammaproteobacteria bacterium | reverse complement strand
ACTGAGCTACTGGATTTTCAGTTGTTGATTCACCTTGTTCTATATGCATTCATTCCCATCTTTTTTATTACCCGTGTGCAGATTAAAAAACAGGCTGTAAAAAAAGAAATTAAACAACGCTTTATTATGCTGACCGCCCTGCTGGTTTTTAGCACTACTGTTATTTACGCCGCTTATAAAGACCTGACATTTGTGTTCCGCGAACACCGCACAATCAGCTTTATGATTAACCCCCTCTATCCCATAGTATCGGCCTATAAATATAGCCGGGATCAGCTGCGCACAAAACCACCTTATGAAGCTGTTTTCAGTGATGCGCATCAACAGCCTGTATCAGATAAGAAATCTGTTTTTGTGCTGGTTGTGGGTGAAACAGCACGGGCTGAAAATTTTCAGCTCAATGGCTATAGCCGAAAAACCAATCCGAATTTAAGCCAGAAAGATATTGTAAATTATTCCCAGGTGTCTTCCTGTGGCACCGCCACGGCTATTTCTGTTCCCTGTATGTTTTCCTGGCTGGATCACGATAACTTTAGTAATGCCCATGCAGAGAACAGCGACAATATTCTGGATGCATTCAAACATGCGGGAATTGAGGTTTTATGGGAAGATAATAATGCCGGCTGTCAGGGTGTTTGCAATAATATACCCTATAAAAGCCTTAGCCATATTGAACTAAAAGATTACTGTAATCAGGATGGTTGCTTTGATGATATTTTGCTGAAGGATCTAAGCGAGACAATCAAAAAAGCAAAAGGCGATCTACTCATTGTGCTTCATCAACAGGGCAGCCATGGCCCTGCCTATTACAGACGCTACCCTGAAGCTTTCGCTAAATTTCTGCCCGAATGCCGAACCTCGGCTGTACAGAATTGTAGTAATCAGGAAATCAGTAATGCCTATGACAACACCATTTTATACACGGATCATTTTCTCTCAGGGCTAATCGATTTACTTGATTCTATTCATGATACTGCAACTGCCATGTTGTATATTTCAGATCACGGGGAATCTCTGGGTGAAAAAGGGGTTTACCTCCATGGCCTGCCCTATTTTATGGCGCCTTCACAACAAACCCATGTACCCATGATTGTCTGGATGTCTGAGCCTTTTAAACAAAGTAAAGCCATTGATGAAAGCTGCATGAAAAATCAGAGCCGCAAGCCCATATCCCAGGATTATATTAGTCATTCAGTGTTAGGTGTGATGGATATAGTGGCTAAAAAATACAATCCGGACCTGGATATTTTTGCCAGCTGTCGGGGAGAAAATATTGCCATGAAACATCAGGCAGATAAATAGCGTTATTATCTGCCCCATAGATAATAGTTGCCAAGGATAACTTATACTGTCTGCTTATCCCGATTTTCCTCCCTGTCTTCAATCAAAGTTTCATCCCCGATTATTTCATTACTCATTTCAGCCTGATCCTCTGTCGCAACAGACTCACCGGAAGGACGGGCATATTTATCATTGAGCGACTGAATAAAGCTATCCGCCTCTGCCATCAGGTTTTTCAAACGGCGGCGGGTAAAAAAGTTCCAGCCAACCGGATTGGGGCGAAAAATGCTGTGTATAAAACGGGCATTCTTTTTAAAGGCATTAATAACAGGCAGCTTAACGGAATCAACGATATGGGATTTTTTCAGCTTTTTAAGCTGTGAGCGGCAGGATAGTTTTCGCGACCAGAAATGTATCCCCGTAAACAAGCCCAGAAAAACAATCAAGGCCGTGATCATACCGGTTTGATCCGCAGTGACCCAGCCAGACAGATCTTTCAACATACCTGATAAGGGATTATCCACAATAAATAGAGCCAGTATAAGCACGGCAATTGTACCGCTTAAAATGGCATCACGAATCAATGTGCCTTTCATCCACTGATAGATGGTTTTATCAAGCAGGGGCATCTGCTCCATTTCGATTTCTCGAACCGTTTTATCCAGAGCGCCAATAATCCGGTAAAGGCGAATAACATCCACTTCTTCGATGCGCTTGTGTATTTCAGCCAGATCTTCATCCCGCTTTTTCTCAAAGCGTTCACGCAGCGTATCATCTTCAATCGTCACGGCCGCATCAGGATTATAAATGGTATAAAATTTACCGGCTGTAAGCCCTTCTGTTGCCAGCGCCCGTTGCCAGGATGCAACCACATCTTCAGGATTATCTTCGCGGGCTGAGGCATCTATCTGATTTAAAATATATAAAAACTTGTCTGCATTGTTCTTATTAATTTTATCGCCAACCAGATGTTTTAAAGTATCCCGCATAGCACCCGGCTCAGGGTGGCGGGCATCAAAAAACACCAGCACCAGATCAGAAAGGTCGATCATATAGTCGGTTATTTTCAAAGTGGCGGTGCGCTGTTCATCTGCATCAAAACCGGGAGAATCAATAAAAATATTGCCTCGCAGTTTTTCACTGTTACAGGTTTTCATTTGTAAATAAGAATTAACCCGGCCACCTTCTGCTGCTGAAACCCGGTCGATTTCTTCGGCGATATGATAGAAAGGAAAGCGGGGGTCTGATTCCAA
>JALTRC010000567.1 GCA_026998145.1 Gammaproteobacteria bacterium | reverse complement strand
GGATCCAGCCGTTGCAGATGCAGCAACGGGCTGGCCTGTGGATCCAGCTGCTCCAGCTGGTGCTGGGCAAAATAGCCGATGCGGGTTTCGCTGGATATTTCCAGTTTGCCCTCCAGAGGTGGCAGCTCCTGTGCCAGCACCTTGATAAGGGTGGATTTGCCCGCCCCATTATGACCCAGCAGGCAAATACGATCCCCCGGGGACAGGCTGAGGTTCAGCCCCTGTAAAATCATATTTCCATCATAGCCTGCGGATATGCCTTCCAGCGCCATCAGGGGGTGAGGCAGTTTTTCCGGTGCAAAAAAATGAAAGCTGAAAGGGGAGTCCACATGGGCCTGGGCAATCAGCTCCATGCGCTCCAGCGCCTTCATGCGCCCCTGAGCCTGTTTGGCCTTGCTGGCCTTGGCCTTGAAGCGGCGGATAAAATCCTGAATATGGTCGATTTCCCGCTGCTGTTTTTCATACAGGCTTTGCTGTTGAGCCAGCTTTTCTGCCCGTAATTTCTCAAATGCCGAGTAGTTGCCGGTATATAAATGCAGGCGTTGTTGCTCGAAATGGACGATATGTGTCGTGATCTTGTCGAGAAAATCCCGATCATGGGAGATAAGCAGCAAAGTGCCCTGATATTGCTGTAACCAGCTTTCCAGCCAGATAACCGCATCCAGATCCAGATGATTGGTCGGCTCATCCAGTAGCAGTAAATCCGATCGGCACATCAGCGCCTGAGCCAGATTCAGACGCATGCGCCAGCCACCGGAAAAGGCAGTTACCGGATTATTGAGCTGCTCCGGCTTGAACCCCAGCCCCTGCATCAAACTGGCAGCCCGGGACTGGCTGCTATAGGCATCGATGGTATCCAGCAAGTGATGGCATTCTGCCTGTGCCTGTCCGTCATCCTGCTGTTCAGCTACGGCCAGCTGCTGCTGAATCTGCCGCAGTTCCTTGTCCCCATCCAGCACATAATCAATGGCGCTACGCTCTGTGGCCGGGGTTTCCTGGGCCACATGGGCAATGACAATATTGGGCGGCAGGCTCAGCTCACCCTCATCACTGTGCAGCTGATCCTGTAACAGGGCAAACAAACTGGACTTGCCACAGCCATTGGCGCCAGTAATGCCTACCCGCTGTCCCTGATGCAGGCTAAAGCTGGCCTGCTCAAATAATATGCGACTGCCCCGGCGCAGGGCGAGATTGGAGAATTGGATCATGCTGCCTGTGATGGTGGTCTGGAAAGCGGGGATTATAGCACCGGGGCTTTGAATGCTGTGTTTTGATTGATCCTGAGGGGATTTTTATGCCAGTTAAGCTTTATAATACAGGCCTTTATTGTTACCCAAAAGCACCCTATGTCATCCAAGCAGCCCCCCTTTATTCTGGTCGATGGTTCCTCCTATTTATTTCGCGCCTTCCATGCACTGCCGCCCCTGACCAACAGTGCAGGCCAGCCCACCGGCGCGATTTACGGGGTTATCAATATGCTGAAAAAGCTGGTGGCCGAATACCAGCCCCGGTATATGGCAGTGGTGTTTGATGCCAAGGGGGAAACCTTTCGCCATAAAATGTACGACCAGTACAAGGCCAATCGCCCGCCCATGCCCGATGAGCTGCGCAGCCAGATTGAGCTACTCCATGAGCTGGTGGATGCGCTGGGCTATCCCCGGCTGGTGATTCCCGGGGTGGAGGCGGATGATGTTATCGGCACTCTGGCTCATCAGGCGGAAGCAGAGGGCATGAAGGTGCTGGTATCCACCGGCGACAAGGATATTGCCCAGCTGGTCAATGATGACATCACCCTGATTAACACCATGAATAACCAGCTGATGACCCCTGAAACCGTTGTGGAGAAATTTGGGGTGAGAGCCGATCAGATTATCGATTATCTGGCGCTGGTGGGGGATGCTTCCGATAATATCCCCGGCATCCCCAAAGTCGGCCCGAAAACCGCCGCCAGGTGGTTAAACCAGTATGGCAATCTGGATGGCATAGTGGCCCACGCCGATGAAATTAAAGGCAAGGTGGGGGAATATCTGCGGGATAATTTGGAGCAGCTGGCCCTGTCTTATCAGCTGGCCTCCATTGCCTGTGATGTGGATCTGGATGTAAAGCCCGAGGATCTGAAAATTCATCAGGGGGACCCTGAAAAGCTTAAAAGCCTGTATCAGAATCTGGAATTTAAAAACTGGCTGGCGGAGCTGGAAGGGGACGACAGGGCGCCTGCGGCAGATGCCATAAACAGTGAATATGAAACCGTGCTGGATGAAGGCCGTTTTAAGGCATGGCTGGAAACCCTGCAGGCGGCCGAAGTCTTTGCTTTTGATACGGAAACCACTAGCCTGGATTATATGCAGGCGCGGATAGTCGGCGTGTCATTTGCCGTGGAGCCGGGCAAGGCTGCCTATGTGCCCTTTGGCCATGATTACCCGGATGCCCCGGAGCAGCTATCAGAAGAAACCGTATTAGGCGCTCTCAGGCCCTTGCTGGAAGATGCCGGCCGGGGCAAGCTGGGGCAGAATCTGAAATATGATATGCATGTGCT
>JALTRC010000566.1 GCA_026998145.1 Gammaproteobacteria bacterium | reverse complement strand
CATCAATGCCAGCCTGGATACGCTTGATGCTGGCAAATTCAAACAGCTCACCGGTGGCAAGCTGGAAAAGACCCTGGACGGCCTGATGGCGGCCAAAGCCGCCGGCTTTAAGCCAGTGAAAATCAATATGGTTTTAATGAAAGACGTAAACGACATGGAAGTGGAATCCATGGTGGAGTTCTGCGCCGAGCATGGTTTTACCCTGCGCTTTATTGAAACCATGCCGGTGGGTGATATGGGCCGGGAAGCCAGCCATCAGTATGTGAATTTGCAGGATATTAAAAAGCGTCTGCAAAAAAGTTTTGATCTGGTGCCCGGCATGATGCCCGGCGGCGGCCCTGCCCGCTATATGCATGTGGTGGATACAGACATTACCATCGGTTTTATCACCCCCATGTCACAGCACTTCTGCGAAACCTGCAACCGGGTTCGCCTGTCGGTTGATGGCACCATCTATACCTGCCTGGGTCAGGAGCATAATTTTGAACTGCGCCCCCTGCTGCGCGCCGGTATTTCCGATACAGAACTGGAACAGGCCATACGCAGCGCCATTAATATGAAACCAGAGCGCCATGAATTTAATGAAAACCCGGAAAAGGTATTGCGGTTTATGTCTTATACGGGTGGTTGATTATCTACCGGACTGAATGCTTTGACGCGAAGACGCAAAGAGCGCAGAGTTTTTAAAGGAATATGTATGGCCATTTGGGATTAGTCCGCAGGTTTAACTATAAAAAAACAGGTTTGACTCCACACTCAAAACCTTTGCGTCCTTTGCGCCTTAGCGTCAAAAAAAACATCACAAACCAACAATCAAAACGCATGCCGCGTTCCCACCGTCACCCGCATATTATCATCGGTAATGCCATAGCCCACATCCACCCGCAGATCCACTCGCACCAGCGCCGGAATTTTCCAGCGAATACCAAATCCCACGCCAGTTCTTAAGGGGCCATTAAAAGCATCCTTTAAGGATTCGCCAGTTGAACCCATATCCACAAAATAAACAAAGCGTAAGGTGGGAAACCATTCCGATGGCCTTAAATATTCCGTGTTCACCACCAGTACACTATTGCCCTGAAAACGGGAACGTTCATAACCCCTCAGGCCGCTGCGATAATCCAGTGTAAAGGCCCGATCGCCCAGTACATTATCATTTGATGTTCCCAGAATGGTCTGTACATTCAGGTTATCATCCGGCCTTGATTTAAAACGGTAATAGCTACGATAAAATAAATAATGGGTCAGATATTCAGATTTACTGCCAATGGCATCTTCTGCAATTTTCATTTCATAACCGTAATATTTACCACCCCGGTTATAATAATATTCATGCACATTTTTATAGGCGTACTTAAGGGATACCTGTACTGAACCAATGCTATCAACAATATCCCTTGTGGCCAGGTCTTCATATTGTCGCTCACGCACATCATAGCCCAGGCGGATAAACCAGCCTTTTTTTCGGTGCTGTTTATTCAGCCATTTAAAAACACCCAGCTCAAACGACTGGTCCAGCTGATTCTGAAATTCACCTTCAATCGAAGCATCAATTTTATTCTGATTCACCAGCCTCAGATCAAAGGAATAATCCGAGCCCAGGGCGTTGGGATATTTATATTTAAACTGCTGACGCAATTCACTCACCCCCATTTCCGCGCCCAGACGTTCAGCCAGTAACTTCAGTTGATGATCCAGACCATTCACATTATCCCACCGCAGTTGTATGCCAGTGCGCCACTGATTATTTTCATAACGCAATCGGGGAATAATCAGTTTGTAATATTTTTCCCAGACTTTTATCTGCAATATTTTTTCGTTGGGCCTGTCAGTATCCAGCAGTTTATATTTAACACTTCGATACAAACCTAAATCCATAATGGCCTGGGTTGATGCAGCAATTTTTTTTAGATCAACTTCATCCCCTTCTTTTACATACATCTCACGACGAAAAACACTTTCCTGAGTAATTTCATTTCCCACAAAACGTATTTCGCTGATAATCTCCCGCGCCGCTGCCTGCCCATCAGCCGGCAGCAATACAATGAACATCAACAAAAAATAAATCGCTCGATTCATAAACGCATTTTTTTCAACAAACGGGCTCCCCATTGATGCCACAATAGGCCAAACAATACCAGCAAAGTTCCCCATAAAAACATGGCATCCAGATGTTCGTGGTTAAAAACATAACCTATCCATAAAGCAATCACCGGCGTCAGCAGGGTAATCAGTGATACGCTGCCCGCAGTCATATGTTGCAATACATAATAAAAACACACAAAGCCCACCAGAGAGCCCATCACTCCCAGATAGACAATTGACAATAATGTTTTTTGCGGAATCACATCAGGTAATGGCAACGCAAATAATATATAGGTCAACCAGAATAAGGGCAATGATAGCAGTAATCCGCCCGCCGTAATAACCAGTGCTGGCAGCTGATGATTGATACGCTTAACCAGAACCGTGCTTAATGAGTGCAACACCACCGAAACCATAACAGCCCCTATCCCCAGCAGAGCCTTTTCACCCAGATGAATCTGATCCATAA
>JALTRC010000565.1 GCA_026998145.1 Gammaproteobacteria bacterium | reverse complement strand
CCTGAGGCTTATGGCCGTTCTGTGCGAGCTGCACATTAATACTGAGTTGATTGTTTAACCATTCAGCCATGCCTTCACTAAATTGAATATCCAGATGTTGAATAACCACAATGGTCGCAGGTAGATCTTCGGGTAAACGGGATAAAATACGCACCAGAGCCGCAGGCCCGCCGGTTGATGCGCCAATGGCAATCAGCGGTGTTTTTGTGTGTATCTGGCTGGCCGGTTCCGGCGAATGACTAACAGGGTATTTTGCTGATTTACCGGTTTGTAGTGAATAAATATTCTGCACTTTTTTTCTGAGCTCGGGGATGAGTGAATCATCTTCAGAATGTGGCTCAATAATCGCATCCAGTGCGCCGGCTGACATGGCATCAAAAATACTACCGGGATTATCATCAATGGATTCTGTTACCACAATAACCGTAGTGGGCATATCCTGCATAATCTGTTTGATTAATACAGCGCAGTTTATATCGTTTAAATGATTCTGAATTAAAATAAGGTCAGGCCGTTGTTGCTGGCAATTAAGTAATGCGCATTGGCCGCTATTGCAGTGCCAGCTGATTTGATAACCTGCCTCGCTGAGGATAAAGTCCAGCAGTTTAATAATACTGGCATCCTGATGAACTATGGCAACATTCACGCTCTGGCCTCTCCAATAAAGTCTTCAACAATCTTTACCAGGGAATCATCATGAAAACTGCCTTTGGTGAGATAATAATCTGCACCGGCCTGTAAACCTTTTTGTTTATCTTCCTCCCGATCTTTATAAGAAACTACCATGACGGGGGTGCTGCGTAATGCAGCATCATTTTTAATCAGTGACACCAGTTCAATACCATTCATTCTGGGCATATCAATATCGGAAATCACCAGATCATACTGGCCCTTGCGCACAATATTCCAGGCATCAACACCATCAATGGCTACATCCACATAATAACCTCTGGATTCAAGCAGCTTTTTTTCGACTTCACGAACAGTGAGTGAATCATCAACCACTAAAATTCGTTGTACCGATGATGCTACTTGCTGGGCATTAATGCTCTGTAATGTTTTGCCGTTAATAATATCGTGTATGCTGAGCAATAAATCATCCACATCAAAAATTAATACAGGTTCGCCCTGGTCAGTAATAGCAGCAGCATTAATATCCTTGATTTTTCCCAGCTGGGGATTTAAAGGTCGCATGGAAAGTTCACGTTCACTGATAAACTCATCAACCACAATGCCGTAAAGGTTGTTCCAGTCGCCGATGATAACCAGTGATAATTCATCACTATCCTGCTGATGTTGGGAAAGCCCAAGAATTTGATAACTGTGAATCAGGCCAATATGGGTATCTTCAAGGGATACATATTGACGACCATTTAATGTGGAAATTTCACGGCGATTCACTTTAAGCAGATTGTGAATATTGCTTAAAGGAAAGGCATAAAGTTCCTGATTAATAGTCACCAGCAGGCTGCGAATTACCGATAAAGTTAAGGGTAGCTCCATATTAATATGCATACCCTCACCCAGCTCGGTAGAGGCGCGAAGCTTGCCATGCATTTCCTGAATGGCACTATGTACTACATCCAGGCCGACCCCCCGGCCGGATAATTCAGTAACGGATTCTTTGGTGGAAAAAGACGGCAGGAAAAGAAAATCCAGTAATTCGGATTTGGTGAGTTGTTGCGCCATATTCTGATTAACCAGATTTTTATCCAGTACCTGTTGGCGCAATATTTCAATATCCACACCCTTGCCATCATCGGATACGCTAATATGCAAACGACCATTATGATGGGCCGCTTGCAGTTTTATGGTGCCATAGTCCGGTTTGCCAGCGGCCAGCCGTTGTTCCGGTGTTTCAATGCCATGATCAATGGCATTACGAATCATGTGGTTGATAGGCGCTTCAATTTTTTCCAGTATTTCACGATCAACCTGGGTGTCTTCACCACTGATAATTAATTTAACTTTTTTATTAAGGGATTGTGAAATATCCCTGACCATGCGTTTATAACCTTTAATGCCTTCCTTAAAGGGTATCATGCGGCTGGCAATCACTTCCGAATGTAGCTGGGCGCTTAAATTGCAGGTGCGGCGATCATAATCATCCAGCTGCTGAATCTGAGTGCTGAGAATTTCTCGATAGGCTTCCAGTTTTAATTGCAGGCCGGAAACAATGGTGTGTTCCAGCTCGGACATCTTCCGCTCATCCAGAATGCTGCGCAGATTCTCTACATCATCAATAATATCATTATGTTTTTTCTTCAGGTTCAGCATATTGTCAGAATAATGCCGAACCCAGCCTGCATTAATACTCAGCTCGCCAGTCAGGCCCATTAGTTTATTGATTCGTTTACTGCTAATACGAATCATGGCGTTATCATCACTTGCCTGATAATGGTCAGGCTCATTGGTTTTGCATGCGGATTGATTATTTTCCGGGCTGATTAAAGAGGTGTCACTGGAAGGCTTGAACTGGCCGGAGCTAATATCATCTAGCTGGTGAATAATTTTGTTCAGTTTGCGGCTGTTGTTCTGTGTCCAACCTGCATGGT
>JALTRC010000564.1 GCA_026998145.1 Gammaproteobacteria bacterium | reverse complement strand
ATGATGCCTTAATAATGCAACATACAAAAAAATGGAATAGACCGGCGATATTGCATGATGGTTAAAAGTCTACAGAAAAAATAAACCCCAGCATAAAAAATGTTGGGGTTTATCAGCAGTCTGAGCCTCGCAATGCGAGGCTTTTTAGTGTGAGCATGAATAAAATATGCCCTATAAAAACAGGCTGATTAAAGTAATGGTATTGGTTTGTGTCTGCAGTGTGGCATCAATGACCAACTTTAGATTATCACTTTGAATAATCTGGGTGGCAATAATGCGATCAGCCATAGTGCCGATATTATCCGCCATAATCAGGATTTTATCGGCCATTTCCAGAATACGGTCGGCCATTACCCCAATATCATCGGATAAACGCAGCATACTGGATAAAGCGCTGTCGAGTGTTGATGTGGAGGCAAGGTCAGTCAGCCCCTTGATCTGTTCACTTAAATTCAGATTGGCATTGGCCAGCGATGAACTCACGGCAGCCAGTGCCTGCAAAGCGGTTAATAAATCATCTGACAGGCTAAGGCTATTAGCACTCTCGGCAGCGATCGAGTTATATAATGCGGAAACATCGGCCTGATAGGCATTAACATCAGTTTCAATACCGCTGAGTTGTGAAGACATGGAAAAGGCGGTGAGAGTGGTTGTATTCATTGAAGTCAACAGCTCATTGCCTTCCAGAATAAGCTCATTAATATCATCGGTTAATGTGCTGCTATCGATTGAGGCCTGCGCATTGTTTGCAAATAATGACAGGGTAATAAAAAGTACGGAAAAAAATGATTTCAGGGGGTGGTTGTATATCATAATGGCATCTCCTTTGTTATCGGAATTCGTATATTACATCTTTCTAATATAGAAAGGTAAATTTATGTTGCTTTATAGGAAGTGGTGGACAGATATTGGGCTTATAATTCAGCTAAATTGATTTATGTGCTATAAAGTTTCAGGTGTAATGGTCGATAAATAGAAGGTATGGATTTGCCATACGACTTCTCAATTAAAAGGAGATCTAAATGCAAGTATCATCAACTGCCGGTGCTCTCGTGCAGCAGGCTGCTTTAAGTGCAACAAAAGCAGAAAGCCGTGTCGAAGGCAATCAGCCAGATGGGGATGGTGATAAGGATGACGCATCTCGAGTCGCCCCAGCACAGCAGACTGCTAATGCCACAACGGCAAGCGGTTCAATTGGGGGCAATATTGACGTAACAGCCTGATCAGGCTTAATCTGCGGGTACAAACGCTGTGCTACTGTACCCGTGAATTTAAATAGCGCTATGATCCTTCCCTAATTGATATAGATTAAGACTCCAGCCTGTTTTTTCTGGCATAAATGCCGGATGAATATATCAAAGCCCACAGCACTTTCATCATCGCCCGTTTTACCTTCTATTTTGCGTTTTCCACTACGTCTGTTTCCAGCGCGTCTCCAGTCTGAGCTGTTTGTGAGAGCATTAAACCGGCTTTTTGCTCAGCAGCTAGGGGATGAGGAGCTGGATTTTCTGGATAATAAGGTTTTGTCCCTGCAGGTCAAAGATGCGGGTATTTGTGTCAATGTCAGCCATAGCAACCAGAAACTCATTGTGATGCCCAATTCATCAGCTGATCTGGTTATTGCCGGAAACCTGTATGATTTCCTGTTACTGGCTAGCCGCCGGGAAGACCCGGACACCCTGTTTTTTAATCGGCATCTGCAACTGATCGGGGATACGGAGCTGGGTTTATATGTGAAAAATTTTCTGGATTCAGTGGATATGGAGCAGTGGAAGTTATTAAGCATAATGAGTCATAAGGCGAGCCATCTGGCAGAACGCTTTTAAGGCACCTCTGATTAAGTCTCATATCTCTGGCGCACAGGTGAGTTCACAATCAAGGCGCAGCTTATTGCCTGGTGAAAAGCTGGAACGCAGAGTGTGAACTCACCTGTGCGCCCCGCAGGGCGCGACCTGAAGCATCCATCTACTGTGTTGCGCTTCTTGTAAAGGGCCAGCCATTCACTGCGAAGCGACGCCTTGTAGTTGAATGCTTCAGATCACGCAGAGACATGATAGACTTAATCAGAGGTGCCTTAAATCAAATACTTTTTCCACTCCAAAGAAAAAGGCCCCGGATGAGGCCTTTTAAATCGTAGAGCGCTGCCTGTTTTATTACAGGCTATATTTTTTTCTATGTGAGAAGCCAAACAGGGCGATCAGGCCTGAACCAAATAGCCATAAAGCCGCAGGAACCGGTACAGTGGTTAAATAACCCTGTAAATTTACATCCAGCGTGGCAGGTACAGATGTGCTACCGAAAAATGTGCTGACATCAATTGAAATGTTATTAGACCAGCCCAGATCAAAAGTGCTGTCTACAGGAACATATGTGCCTGAATCCAGTGGTGTGGTGAAGGGCCACAGGCCAAAGTCATATGTGTTACCTGAATAAGTCAGCGACCCCATTAAACTTGAAAAATCTACCGTGATGGTTGAGCCATCAACTGTGCCTGATGGGGCGCTGGCACCATTGATCCCAGTTGAGTAGATATTAAATGAAAAGTCGCCGGAGCTTAGATTTAAAATAGAGCTTTGAAAGCTGCCCATGGTGATTTCTGCTGGAGGGTTAATACCGGTGCTGGCAGTATAAGGCCCCAGGGAACCGATACTGAGGCTGGCAGAGGCGTTATCCACAAACATGGTATCAATGGCAACAGGTGCAGCTGAGGCACTGGTTGTAACCAAGAAAGCGGCACTCGCAAGCAGTGCTTTGAGTTTATTCATTTTGATTTATCTCCTTATGGGGTACAGAGGTGTACTTAAACATATGCTATCCCGCTCGCATAGGTGTTCACTCGAATGAAGCATAAAACAGGCCAGTGTTTATATCGTCTTTTTTTTCAGATAGTTAGAGGGTAGGAAAAAGCGATTTTGTGTTTTTAGAGTGGATTTTTATAAAAACTGTAAAATAAGCTGACGTTTACCGATATCAACGGGATTTAACTGCGTCTTTTGTCTGAAATGGCTTTGTTTGTTGTGGCGCTATTGGCTGAAAGGTTTATCTGCCGGGCTTTGAAGGATTATACAAAGTGTAAATTATTATGACAGTTAATAAAGAATACGGGTCTTGATTAGACTGCGATTGTTTTAATACCTGCTTCCCCATACCAGTAGCCATTACAGCTTCCATAAGGCATTAAGGGCTGAAGCTGCTGCCCGGCCTGTTCAGTGCTGAGTTGCTTGTCCAGTAGCTGCCTGAAAATATGGATGACCTTTTCCATATGGCTGGACTGTGGGCTAAGGCGCAGTATATCCACATTCAGTTGTTGCAGCTCATCCAGTTGGTCAAGCAGGTTATAGGTTTGTGCAGACTGGGTTTGTATACCATTGATACACAGAAAATTTTCATTTTCCTGGGTTTGCACTAACAGGCCATCGGGATAATCCAGACAGCGATACTGGCAGTCATCCTTGGGCAAATTATGGTGCCGTGCGGTGTAGCAGCGAGCCGAGTAGGCCAGGGGTAATTTGCCAAACACGGTCACTTCTGTCTCCACCCAGTCCGGTTTCAGGCGCTGCATATCCTTGAGGGTTTGATGATCCAGCTCCAGTGGCATGACCCAGCGTTTCAGGCCCGCATCAGCCAGTACATTCAAGGTGTACTGGTTATATACATTGACACTGTGGCCGCTGACAAAATCTCTGCCCTGCAAACAGTTAACTGCGCCCATATCATTGGCTTCCACCATAAAGCGATTATTGTTACAGATGCGTTGCATGGTTTTGATTTCAGAATCGGCGCTGTTAAGGGCCAGAGTGGAGATAACCACTTCCTTGCCTGCGCTTTGCAGTGTTTCGGCCAGCGCAAACCAGTCATCGGTGCGCATCAATCTGCGTTTGGCGCAGACGGTCTCCCCCAGATAAAAAATATCAATATCGGTTTCGGCCATGCGCTGATAAAAATCGATAACATCGTCTTTAGGCCAGTAATACAGCAATGGGCCGAGGGATAATTTCATCTTTACAATTCCTAAAACTATTGCCAGGGACGATGATAAGCGCCCAGTGTTGTCTGGGCACCTTCGGAAACCTTACCCAGTTCCATCATCCATTTTTGTGGAATCTGAAATGCTGCCGGTTGTTTTTGATATTGATCGATGGCTTCTCGCCAGATACGAGTGACCTGGGCCACATAAGCGGGGCTGCGCTGGCGGCCTTCGATTTTGATGGCCTTGACCCCGGCATCAAATAGCTCGGGCAGAATTTCCAGCGTGTTTAAACTATTGGCTTCTTCCAGTGCGTGATAGGTTTTGTTGGCCACATTAAAACGCCCTTTGCAGATGGTGGGGTAGGCGGCTTTTTCTTCGGGCGCATAACGATCCACCAGTAAATCATCCAGCCGGGTTTCCATGCCACCATCGGCTTTGTATACCCATTCAACCGCACTTGCCGGTGAGCAGGCGCCAAAGGTATTGGGTGAGTCGCCGCAGACAAAAGAGGATAAGATGCAGCGGCCTTCCACCATAACGCAGAGGCTGCCAAAGCCAAAGACTTCCACATCCACATCCGTTTGCTTAATTAACTGGCGCACCTGCTTAAGCGATAACACTCTGGGCAGAATCACCCGCTTTATATCAAAATGCCGGCGATAAAATTCGATGGCTTCATAAGAGGTGGCAGAACCCTGCACAGATAAATGCAGATTCATTTGTGGCCAGCGTTTGCGTGCATAATCCATGACCCCCAGGTCGGCAATAATCAGGCTGTCGATACCCAGATCGCCCGCCTGATCCACTGCATTTTGCCAGCGTGACCAGCCGTTCGGTTGCGGATAGGTATTGAGCGCCATTAGCACCTTGCAGTTTTTTTGATGGGCATAATCTATGCCCTGTGCAATATTCTTTTGCGTAAAATTCAGGCCGGCAAAATGGCGTGCATTGGTGTCATCTTTTAGCCCCAGATAAACCGCATTGGCGCCATTATCAACGGCGGCTTTTAATGATGGCAGATTACCTGCCGGGCAAACCAGTTCCATTAATGCATCTCCTGTCTGGATAAATTATCAAGGCTGAATTTCCCCTGATAGGAATGACGGCGTTTGAGTTCATCTTCGATGCCGTTAATCACAATCCATTTTTTTGAGCACCAGTTGGGTGCCAGTAATAATTCATTTTGCGCCGTGCCGGTAACCCGGTGATAAATAATATCCTCCGGCGTTTGTTCGATTAAAGTGGCGGCAATATTAATATAGTCACCCATAGACAGGGGTTTATATAAGCCCTGCTTCCATTGCTTTGCCAGCTGTGTGCCCTTAACAATGTGCATGGGGTGTAACTTGATGCCTTCCACGCCCAGCTCAATCACCCGCCGTAAACTTTCCTCCATGTGCATAAAATTTTCCCCGGGCATACCGAGAATTAAATGGGTGCATACGGGTAAACTATATTGATGGGCGGCTTTTATTGCGTTGGCATACTCAGCAAAGCCGTGGCCGCGATTGACCGCTTTTAAGGAATCATCGTGGGCAGACTGCAGGCCCAGTTCCAGCCATACATCATGGCCCTGCTGTTTATAATGGCTGAGTAAATCCAGCACCTCATCGGGCACACAGTCGGGTCGAGTGCCAATGCTCAGGCCGCAGATATTTTTATGGGCCAGTGCCTGTTCATATTGTCTGGCCAGTTCATCAACTTCTGCATAGGTATTGGTGTAGGCCTGAAAATAAGCCAGATAGGTTTTGGCACCGGTGCGTTTGCTAATGACTTTTTCACCGGCGCAAATCTGGCTGGAAATACTCAAGGTTTTTTTTTCGGCTGGATTAAATGAGGCATTATTACAGAAGGTGCAGCCGCCTATGCCTTTACTGCCATCCCGGTTCGGGCAGGTAAAGCCTGCATTAATGGCAATTTTATGGATACGCTTACCATGCTGCTTTTGCATGTGCTGACCAAAAGTGGTCACATAATCTGAGAGGGACATTCGTTTAATCATCTAATGTATTGATTCGCTAATGTGTCACATGAGCCGGCAGAATATGATGATATAGATCAACTTGCTGTTCATTTAAGGTGATGTGAATTTCCCTTCAGTCATTGTATGATCCACAGAATCCATGACAACTTCAGGAATTAAAATGTCAGACAAATTAATGGTTTTACACAGTAAAGATGAAAAGAAAATTCGCCTGGTTAAAGTTCCCGATGATTTTGAAGAACAAGAGGTGTATCGCTTTGCTACCGGCGTGATTGCCAGTGTGGAAGAAAGTATTCCCGATTATGACTGGGAAGATGTGTTAGAAGTGCTGGAAGAACACGGCTTTGAAGAAGTGGATTTTATTTTAGGCCCGGAAATATAAAAGCCTCTAATCATCTTCGTCTGCATCCGGCCAGTTACGAGTATCTTTTGTCTTTTGTTTATTATCTTTCCCGGCAGGAAGCTGCGGCTCATCGTCATCCATGAGGATGCGATTGGCATCCCCTTCAAGGTCATCATACTGGCCGCTTCTGACGCTCCAGAAAAAAATCAGCACCATAAACAGGCCGATAATCAGCATCAGTGGAATTAAGCCGTAAATTGTATCCATTGTCAGTCTCGATTTTTAAACAGGCTGCGAATTCTGCCCGCATTGCCTATAACGGCCAGTGAGCTGATGGGCATGGCAACCGCTGCAATCAGCGGTGATATCATGGCCATCATTGCCATTGGCACCATAATGATATTATACAGAATCGACAGGCCAATGTTTTGCCGGATGGTGCGCAGGGTGCGGTGGGATAATGCTATGGCCAGGCGAAGTTTATCCAGCTCATTATTGAGTAGCACAATGTCGGCACTTTCCATGGAGACATCAGTACCTGAGCCAATGGCAATGCCCACATCGGCGCGAATCAGAGCCGGCGCATCATTGACCCCGTCACCTACCATGGCGACTTTTTCCCCACTGGCCTGTAACTGTTTGATAACCTGATCCTTATCTGCCGGCATGACTTCGGCAATCACTTCCATACCGCCCAGCTCCTGAGCAATCGCTTCGGCTACTGTTGTTTTATCTCCACTGAGCAGAGTGAGTTTTATGCCCATCTTGCGGAGATTTTGAATCAGTTGCCTGGCATCGGGGCGCAGTATATCGGCCAGTGCGATAATGCCACATTCCTGTTGCTCAATAGCCAGATGAATACAGCTGATGCCTTTTGTTTGCAGGTCTTCAGCGATTGCATTGAGTTTTGGGCCTGCCTGAATGTGTAATGCATCAAGATAACGGCGTGAACCGATTACAATATGTTGCCGACCCACATCACCGCTGATGCCAAGCCCTGCCTGAGTGGAAATATTTTTAACCTGTTGCGGGGCAAGGGGAATACCGGCTTTTTTTGCCGCACCCACAATGGCGCGGCCAATGCTGTGTTCGGAAAACTGTTCCAGTTGCGCTGCCAGTGCCAGCAGTTCAGTTTGATCTATGCCGGTGGTATGAATGCTGTGTAGCTGCATTTTTCCTTCGGTGAGGGTGCCGGTTTTATCAAACACAAAATGGCGAATGGCTGATAGGTGTTCCAGCACTGCGCCATTTTTAATCAGTATGCCATGACGCGCCCCCAGCCCGGATGCCACGGCGATGGCCATGGGGGTGGCCAGACCAAAGGCGCAGGGGCAGGTGATAATCAGTACGGAGGTGGCGGCCAGCAGGGCCAGCTCAATGCCATCCTGATACCAGATGATAAAAGTGATGGCGGCCAGCAGCAGGGTC
>JALTRC010000563.1 GCA_026998145.1 Gammaproteobacteria bacterium | reverse complement strand
TCCCTGTAGGTCACAGCGCCCGCGGCATACCGTACTTCCTGTACATAATTTTCGGACCCCATGCTTTTAATCCCCAACCGGCAATTTAATCGATAAACCCGCCGCTGCCAAAATAAAGATCGAAGACGCCACCAAACAGCCCGTTAAACCCAGGCTTTGATACAAAGCGCCCGACAAAACCGTACCCGTCAGGCGACCACCCGCATTGGCCATATAATAAAATCCCACATTGGTGGATACCTTATCATGTTCCGACCAGGCAACAATTAAATAGGAATGCACGGCTGAGTTAATGGCAAATACAATCCCAAAGGCAATCAGGCCACTGATTAAAACCATTTCTGCCTGCAAATTAAAATACAGTGCGGTTGCAATACCAACGGGAAAAACCGATAAAATAAAAGCCCATAACATGGCCGTGTGACCATCCGGCCCATGTTGATGATGGCTGCGGCGAAGCAGTTTGGGTGCGCTGGCCTGCACCAGTCCGTAGCCAATTACCCAGGCGGCCAGAAAACTGCCCACCTGGGTAAAGTCCCAGTTTAAGATTTCATATAAATAAACCGGCAGCGCCACCACAAACCAGATATCTCTGGCGCCAAATAAAAAAAAGCGTGCCGCCGACAGCCAGTTAATTGCTGCGCTCTTTGAAAAAATCTGGCTGAATTTGCTTTTCGATTTTGCCTTGCCAAGGCCGGAGGGTAATAAAAAAACCGACAGCATCAATACCATAAACAAACCGGCGGATAAAATACCCAGAGCGCCGCGAAATTCAAATTGCTGTAATAAAAAAGCACCTAGAAAAAATCCCACTCCCTTGAGTGTGTTTTTGGAGCCGGTTAATACGGCAATCCATTTAAATAATTTTGAATCTGTATGCTGATTTTTCGGCAGCAGGGTTTTAACACTGGCCTTGGCGGACATTTTATTTAAGTCCTTGGCAATGCCGGATAAAGCCTGTGCCAGCATCACATAGGCGACCGATAACATATTATCCGGCACCATTAACATGGCCAGGGCAATAACCTGCATGGCCATGCCAATATGCATGGTGAGATTAAGGCCAATGCGCGAGCCTAACCAGCCGCCCAGCAGATTTGTGACTATGCCGAAAAACTCATAAAACAGGAATAGCATGGCCACTTCCAGGGGGGAGTAGCCCAGCAAATGGAAATACAGTACTACCAGCATGCGGATAGCGCCATCGGTAAGCGTAAACGCCCAGTAGCTGCCGGTAATAATCAGATAATTGCGCAGGCCTTTATCCATTACCGGCTCACATGGCTTTGGCAATAAAGGCCGCCAGTTCCATCATGCGATTCACATAACCCCATTCATTGTCGTACCAGGCATAGAGTTTAACTTGAGTGTCATCTATTACCATGGTGGAGGGGGCATCGATAATGGAAGAGCGAGGATCATTGGTATAGTCAGCTGATACCAGTGGGCGCTCCTCATAACCTAAAATATCTTTCAGATCGTTTTCTGATGCCTGTTTAAATAGCGCATTGATTTCTTCTGCGTTTGTTTTTCTTTCAGCTTCAAAAACAAAATCCGTTAAGGAACCGTTTAATAAAGGCACGCGAACCGCATGGCCATTTAATTTTCCATTAAGCTCGGGGAAAATCTTGGTAATGGCTTTGGCAGAACCGGTGGATGTGGGAATCAAGGATTCACCACAGGCGCGGGCACGGCGTAAATCTTTATGGCCTTTATCCACAATTGTCTGGGTATTGGTAATATTATGAATGGTGGTCATACAGCCGTGCTTGATGCCGATATTTTCGTGCATCACTTTAACCACAGGGGCTAAACAGTTTGTGGTGCAGGAGGCGGCGGTAATAATATGATGTTCATCAGGTTTGTATTCATGATGATTCACGCCATAGACAATATTTAAAGCAGGATCAGGCACAGGCGCGGAAACCAGTACCTTTTTAATGCCCTGATCGAAATAACATTGCAGAGCTTCCGCGGTTTTAAATTTTCCGGTGCAGTCGATGATTAAATCGATATCCATCGATTTCCAGTCAATATCGGCCGGATTTTTCTGGCTTGAATATGAAACGCGTTTTAAGTCCACCACGATGGCATCGTCTTCAAACGTAATGTTTCTATCCCAGCGGCCATGTACGGAATCAAATTCCAGTAGATGCGCCATGCACCGGCTATCAGCGGAAATTTCATTAATATGCACAATCTCGTAGGCTGGATTATCCCAGCCGGCTCTAAACCCCAGACGGCCCATGCGGCCAAATCCATTAATAGCAACTCGTATTGTCATGTGTTTACCTTTTTAGCAACAGTGGGTTTCAGGACGGTTCGCCATATTTTTCAGGCGTTTTATATCATCTTTATAGGGAGATTTTCTGGTATTGGCTTTAAGGGTGATGGCCAGTATTTCTTTTATCCAGTTCGGCAGTTTTGTATTAATGCGGTAATACATCCACTGACCTTCACGGCGAGCCGTTACCAGACTGTTATCCCGCAGTTGTGCCAGGTGCCGGGAAATCATTGGCTGGGATAGCTCCAGTGTATGGGTGAGCTCGCATACGCATAGCTCACCCTGTGACTGCATGAGTAA
>JALTRC010000562.1 GCA_026998145.1 Gammaproteobacteria bacterium | reverse complement strand
GCTACCTGTACGCCGGGCTTGCCCAGAGTGGTTAATACTTTGGTTAATACCAGTTCTTTTCCGCTGTTGGCACCGTTGAGTAATTTAACCCTGGCTTTTTTGGCAGAGCTGTTTTGATTGGCATCGGATGAGGCAATTTCTGATGCAATTTTATTAACCGATTGCTCCAGTTCCGCATCCCCTTCGTTTTCCGGCATACCGGCCGCATCCGGACGAATAATCATGGTTTTTTCAAAGTCGCCGTTATCGGTACTGGCGGCTTCGTTAATGTACTTTATCTGGTGTTTACCAATTTTAATGACATCTCCATTTTGTAATACCTGCTTTTGAATGAGGGTGCCATTCACGTAAGTTCCATTGGTACTATTGAGGTCTTCTATAAAAGAGTCGTTCAATATGGTGAGTACCTTGGCGTGGTGACCACTTACGGCTAGATTATCAATTTCAATATCATTGTCTGATTTTCTGCCAATGGTAAAGGTATCTTTATCAAGATAAAATTCCCGAACCAGTTCGCCATTAAAAGTCAGTTGTAAAGTTGCCATTTTAGTACCTATGTTTGTACTTCGTTAAGAGAATAAATCAAAAATACGGGAAAGCCAGTTACCATTTACAGGGAATGGTTTAATGACTTTTGCCAGCAGGGCGGAAACATTATCCTTGCCACCATGTTGCTTGGCCTGGGTGATTAATTCAGCTGCTACCGTATCCAGATTATCTTTAAAATTGATTATACAGTCTTCAATCAGATCGTCACTGATCATATCGTTAAGGCCATCCGAGCACAGCAGATAAATATCATCCACTACTGCCATGTCTTCTGTTAAGTCAACATCAACCGTTGGGCTGACCCCAACAGCGCGGGTGACCAGATTTTTATTCAGAGATTTCTGGGCTTCTTCCGGTGTGTAAAAACCCCGGTCAACCAGCTCCTGCAATAAAGTGTGATCCCGTGTCATCAGCTCCAGCTTATTATCCCTGACCCGGTATAAACGGGAATCACCCACATGGGCAATAGTGATGCGGTTATCATAAAACAGCAGTACCACAATGGTGGTGCCCATGCCTTCATATTGTTTGTTCTTTTGCGCCGCCTGGTAGATAACCGTATTGGCCTGCTTGATTGCCGCTTCAACAGCCATGCTTTCCAGACTGTAACCGGTTTCATCATCAATCTCGCCGGTTTTAATCTGGCCAAGAGATTCGCTCAGTGAATTGAGTATGGAATCAACCGCCAGTGCGCTGGCCACTTCACCACCTTTGTGGCCGCCCATACCATCGGCCAGTACTGCCAGACCCAGGTCTGCATTACTGCTGATGCTGTCTTCGTTATGATCTCGAACCACGCCTGAATCGGTAAGGCCGGTGATGTGGATTTTATCTTTTAAGCTCATGTCCTTCAGGCCTTCTCGGCTTTGCTGATAATCTGCATACACTTGCGTAAATCAGCTGCCATCTGTGCGCCGGTTTTATAGCGCTTGTCACGATCTTTTTCGAGCGCCCGGTTAATAATAATAGCGGTACAGCGGGGTAAATCCGGGCGAATGCTTTCCGGTGACGGGTGCTTCTCATTGGCGATTTTGTACATTAATGCGGCCATGGATTCACCCTGGAAGGGCAGACGGCCGGTAAGCATCTGGAACATCATGACGCCCAGTGAAAACAGATCCGAACGGCCGTCCACTTTCTTGCCCGCCAGTTGTTCCGGTGACATATAAGAGGGGGTTCCCAGCACCATGCCGGTTTTGGTTTTGCTGGAATCGGTAATGCGGGCAATACCAAAGTCGGTAATTTTTAACGTATCGGTTTCAGCCTCGTACATTAAATTGGCCGGCTTAATATCACGGTGTACCACATTCTGTTTATGGGCAAAGTCCAGTGCATCGGCAGCGCGCAGAATAATATTGAGGACGGTTTTAATCGGCAGCAAAGAATCCGGCTTGCAATATTTGAGTATGTCGCTGCCCTTAATAAATTCCATGGCGATATAGGCCAGATCGTGTTCCTCTCCCGCATCAAAAATGGTGACAATATTCGGGTGGCTTAAGCGCCCGGCGGTTTCTGCTTCACGGAAGAAGCGTTGTTTAACATCATCCAGCTCATCCCCTTCAAACTCCTGGGACAGGGCCATGGTTTTAATGGCAACCACCCGGCCGATTTTAGGATCCCTGCCCAGATAAACCGCGCCCATGGCACCTTTGCCCAGCTCTTTTTCAACTTTGTAGCGTCCCAGCATGGGGTTTTCCACGCCGGATTTATCTTTTACCAGACCGCTGGTATTACTGCTGGATGCACCCAGCATGACATTGTTTTCCATTTGCTGGGCGCGTTTTAAGCGCTCTTTAATGTCCCGGAAGCGGGGATCCATTTCTTTGATATGAATGTAAACCGAAGCGGCCTTATTGAACTGGCGCTTGCGCTCAAAATCCAGGGCCAGGTTGTATAGAACTTCCATGGATTCCTTGCTGGGTGGCAGCTTACGGAATTTATCAAAGGCCGCATCCAGCTGTCCCTGGCCCTGCAGGGATAAGCCCAGCATACGATTGCTCTCGGCAGATTCCTTGTGTAGCTGTTGTTTGCCTTTTTCGGTGAGCAGGTGACGTTTGGTTGTTAGCAGTAAATGCCCGGAAACCAGCAGGATAACCGCGCCCATTAACTGTAGCCACAGGCCGTATTCTGTCATCAGAACAAAGTGGGTGGCGAGTAGTGCGGTTAGTAAAATAATGCTTAAAGTGGCAGATACGCCGGCGCTCATGCGGGGCAGCAGAATAATAATGTACAGGGCCAGCAGGGCAAAAATAACCCACTGGGCCTGCTGTGCCCAGTCCGGTTCAATGAAGAAGTCTTCATTTAAAATGCTGGAAACTGAATGGGCCAGGGTGAGTACCGGTGCCATATTGGCATCGATCGGTGTCATCATACTATTGCCGACACCGGTGGCCGTTGAGCCGATTAAGACAATTTTATCCTTATATTTACTGGCCGGAATATTACCTTTTAATACATCGTAAAAAGAATCGATGGGAAAAGCCGGTTTGCCCTGAACGTCACTGTAAAAGAAGGTGTTCATTTGCAACCGGGGGTCGGTTTTTATTTTCAGGTGTCCCAGTTCTATGCCTTCACCCAGTAATACGCGAATATCATCATTAGCCAGGTTCATGCTTCGCGCCGCCAGCAGCAGGGATAATGACGGGAAAAAGCGGTTGTAGTAATTGATGACCAGTGGTTCGCTGCGAATGGCACCGTCCGGATCCGGATAGCTGACCAGCGCCCCAATACCATTGGCGGCTTTGGCCACCCCGGGTATGGGGTAGAGAATATTGTTCGCGGGCAGTGGATAAAAACCCATAGGGTTTTTCTGCGGATTGTTAATCACATTTCTCAATGCGTTAATGGTGATGTATTCCGGCAGGCGGGTGTCGGGATCACTGGTGGGGGAGCCGAGAGTAAAATGCATGGCCAGCAGTATGTTACCCGCATCGGCGATGCTCTGAGCCAGAATATGGTCGCTATTAAGATTGACCTGGGCCTGTTTTAAATCTTCTCCCAGACGTTGTAAATCCCGGTTAAGGGATTTTAATGGTCCGGGCAGGCGCCGGCTGAATGTTGAAAAATCCCCCGACAGGCTGCTGTTTTCATAAAAAGACAGTAAGCTGTCAATGGTTTGCAGGCCGGGATCTATCTGGGGATCAAAAAAGAAGGTGGTCTGGGCGATGACTTTGGCACCACTATGGCTCAACACCTCATGCATCTGGGCATGAATATTCCGCGACCAGGGCCAGCGTCCCAGATTCGCAATGCTTTCGTCATCGATAGCAATAATGGCTACTTTATTATTGGCCGTGCGCGATGAGGCTTTTACCCCCATATCATAGGCCATGCGCTCAACAGGCTTAAACGAACCCAGGCTGCTTAAGCCGATAATAAGAATGCAGATGGCCAGACCGGCGAACCAGTCCCGAATCCAGAAGCCTTGTTTCATCCATCTCCCCGGTTTTTATTATTTTATGATGATTCCATGAAGAATAGATCATAAACCGGCGAGTTTCCTCATACCAGCATAAAAAGTAGCTTTTTTAGTAAAATCACAGATTTGGCTGTGATATATAAAAGCTACTTTAACTGGGGCAGGGTGAGTTTTTCGGCCATGGCCTGAGCGGCCTGAGTGCCCACTTTTTCGGAGAAGCGTTCAAAAAAGTCGGGCTGTACCGTGTAATCCACTATTTCTTCTGCGCCAATCACGTCACGGGCCACATAGCTGCTGCTGCCCAGCTCATCCACCAGGCCGATTTCCACTGCCTGATCGCCAGTCCAGATCAGCCCGCTAAACAGACCGTCCACTTCCTTGAGGCGATCTCCGCGACCCTGCTTGACCGCATTGATAAACTGGTTATGCACATTGGCCAGCAGGCCTTTCATGTGCTCCACAATGGCCGGGTCTTCCGGTGCAAAGGGATCCAGCAGAGCCTTGTTCTTGCCGGCAGTAATGGTGCGTCGCTCGATACCCAGTTTTTTCATGGCTTCCACAAAGCCGAAGTTATCCATGCGCACGCCGATGGAACCCACCATACTGGCCTGATCCGCATAGATTTTTTCCGCCGCTGCCGCCACATAATAGCCACCGGAGGCGCCAATATCGGCAATTACTGCATATAAGGGTTTTTTGGGATATTTTTCCCGCAGGCGCAAAATCTCGTCATAAATATAACCGGATTGCACCGGGCTGCCACCGGGGCTGTTAATGCGCAGGATCACGCCGACGCTGTGTTTGTTCTTAAAGGCCTTACGCAGGCCGCTGATGACCCGGTCGGCGCTGGCGTCCGCATCACTGGCAATCACACCTTTTAATTCCACCAGTGCCGTGTGTTTGCTGCCGGGCGCATTGGCCAGGGATGAGTCGGTATCCTGCAGGATAAGGGCAAGAATAATAAACAGATAGGCGAAGGTCAGCAGTTTAAAAAAGATGCCCCAACGGCGGCTGCGGCGCTGCTCCTTTAAGCCTTCGGTGACAATTTTTTCCAGTACGTCCTGTGAGCTGATTTCGTTATTCATAGGTTCCTCAAATAGTGGGATAGTTCATCAATGTTATGCAGGCATTTTAAGGGATTATGCTGAGCCAGTCGCTCAGCCGGATGCACTCCGTAGGAAACGGCTAATGAATCCATGCCGGCATTATGCGCCATTTGCAGATCATAGATGGTGTCGCCAATCATCAGCGCGTCTTTGGCTTCCAGCCCCAGCTGTTGCAAAATTTCCTCCAGCATCAGAGGGTGGGGCTTGGAAAAAGTTTCCGAGGCGCAGCGGGTGGTATGAAAGCGGCTTTCCATACCGGTCTGTTTCAGAACCTGATCCAGCCCCTCGCGGCCTTTGCCGGTGGCCACTGCCAGCCAGTAGCCCCGGTTTTCCAGCGCGTCGAGCATATCACTGACGCCGGAAAATAATTCAGAATGGGCCAGATCACTGTATAAATAGGCCTGCCGGTAAGCTTCCACCATGGCATCAATGGCTTTTTCATCCTGCCCGGGGTGTAGCTGTTGAATGGCCTCCCGCAGCCCCAGGCCAATCACATCCTTGAGTTCATGGTCGCTGCGGTTTTCTTCTCCCAGCACATCAATGCTGCACTGGCGCAGGCAGTGCACAATGCGGGAGACGGAATCCATTAAGGTGCCATCCCAGTCGAAAATCAGTAATTGATAGGGGCGAGGGGAGTCAGTCATGGGCAAGATGTTGTTGTAAGGCTTTCCAGTCATTATCAAGGGGGGCGATTATATCGTAAGCCTGCTGATTAAGGGTAAAACTGAGCCGGTAGGCGTGTAAATACATGCGCTTGAAGCCCTGCTGTTTGAGTTGTTTGTTAAAGGCTTCATCGCCGTATTTTTTATCCCCGGCCACCGGATGACCCTGATGGGCAGCGTGGACGCGAATCTGGTGAGTGCGCCCGGTAAATAATGTAATTTCAGCCAGCGTGGCTGCGGGATAATAATCCAGCGGATTAAACAGGCTTTTAGCCGATTTGCCCGCCCCGTCTACCATTACCATACGCTCGCCTCCCTGCAGGGTGTTTTTTAGCAGGGGAGCATCGATGATTTTTTCGCCTCCCTGCCAGCGGCCCACTAAAATGGCCCGGTAGATTTTCTGCAGGCCTTCATCGGCGCGAAACAGTTTATGCAGTTCGTTTAAGGCCAGGCGGGATTTAGCAATCACCAGACAGCCGCTGGTATCCCGATCCAGCCGGTGCACCAGCTCTAAATCCCCGTTAGCCCGCAGCTGGCGCAGCAGCTCAATCACCCCGAACTGAATATTACTGCCGCTATGCACTGCCAGCCCGGCAGGTTTGTTGAGTACCAGTAAATGTTCATCTTCAAACAGCAGGCAGTCTTTTAACTTATCCAGCAGAAAAGCCGGTGCTTCACCCGGCTTGCGTTCCTCCATGCGAATCGGTGGGATGCGCACCTGATCATCCAGCTGCACCCGGTAATTCGGTTTTTTGCGCCCCTTGTTTACCCGAATCTGCCCGCTGCGCAGTAATTTATAAATACGGCTTTTCGGCACACCCTTAAGCTGGCTGAGTAAAAAATTATCCAGTCGCTGGTCGTGGTGGCGGGCGGTGATGGTGAGAATCTGTACTTGCTGCGGGTTTGTCATGGGGCGCTATATTAGCAGCCGTGGCAGGGTTTTCATAAATTTGTCTTGAGAATAAATCCAGGGAGTATATTGCCTGTGGTTTTTGACAACTGAAGTGGCAGTTAAACCATTTCATCATTTAAGTCAATGATTCTTCTTAATAAAACTTGACCGACTGTGTTCAATTTGTAACACTGTGGCGATTCTAGGAATGATCCGGTAAACCCCGCAAGCACTTGCTTCTCCGGTATTCAGGGTCATCAGGCTCTCCGCTTGCCGTGAGAACTCCCCCATAGAATAAGCTCAAAGCAGTAAAAAGAATTCTGATTGATTCCTTTATGGAATCAGTCTGTGGTTAGCCGAAGCCAGTATTTCAAATTCGGTACAAGGTTATATAAGACATAATGACAAGCACTCCCATGCACAATATTTCTCAGGCCATGCAAAGCGTTCTACTGAACAGCTATCTTGCCGTGGCCTGTTTGTTTGTGCTGGTTCGACAGGCCCATGTGGCGGCAGATCATCTGAATCTGGCCCCCGGTTGCCGCGAGAATGAGTGCACATCCTATTCAGGTTTAATTCCCAATGAAAAGAATATTAATCAACGCACTCCAGAAAGAGGAGATCCGCGTGGCCATGGTGGATGGCCAGCAGCTCTACGATCTGGATATCGAAGTCTCCTCACACGAGCAAAAGAAAGCCAGTATCTACAAGGGTACTATTACCCGGGTTGAACCCAGCCTGGAAGCGGCATTTGTCGATTACGGCGCCGAGCGCCACGGCTTTCTACCTTTTAAGGAAATCTCCCGCAGTTACTTTACCGAGGCCGGTTTAAAGGCCGAGGGTCGCCCCGATATCCGCACGGCGGTTAAGGAAGGCCAGCAGGTCATCGTACAGGTGGACAAGGAAGAGCGGGGCAATAAGGGCGCCGCGCTTACCACCTTTATCAGCCTGGCCGGTCGCTATCTGGTGCTGATGCCCAATAATCCTCGCGCCGGTGGTGTTTCCCGCCGCATCGAAGGGGATGATCGTCAGCAAATCCGCGAGGCCATGAGCCATCTGGAAATCCCCCAGGGCATGGGGCTGATTGTGCGCACCGCCGGTGTGGGCC
>JALTRC010000561.1 GCA_026998145.1 Gammaproteobacteria bacterium | reverse complement strand
CAGACCTTTGAATATTCCATTCGGGTGGATGGCCTGGCCTGCCCCTATTGCGCCTATGGTATAGAAAAAAAATTGAACCAGATTGACGGGGTTAAATTCACCAATATGGATCTTGAAAAAGGTATTGTGTCTGTTGAAACACAGGATGTCACACTTGAAGATGCCCAGTTAAAACAACTGTTTCAGGATTCCGGTTTTACCTACAGAAGCAAACAGGTAAAAATAAATGAACAATAATGAGACAGTAGAAAAAGCAACTCAGTATTCCACCGGCATTAGCTGGCTGACTTTATTTGCCAGCAGCGGCACCCTGGTTTGCTGTGCCCTGCCGATTATTCTGGTGACTCTGGGTATGGGGGCAACAGTTGCCGCCTTAACCAGCACCCTGCCTTTTTTAATTGTGCTTAGCCAACATAAAATCTGGGTGTTTATTTTTTCCGGTTTAATGCTGGCTGTCTCAGCCTGGTTTATTTACCGGCCCAATCAATCCTGCCCGGTCGACCCGACCCAGGCCAAGCTTTGTGCCAGATCCAAAAAATGGAATAAGCGCATATACTGGTTTTCCGTGATTATCTGGAGCATTGGTTTTTTTGCCGCTTTTCTGGCCCTGCCCATTCGTAAAGCACTGGGCATTTAGTCATACCTTATAAGTAACTGGATCCCGGCCCAAAAGAATAGCGGGATGACAATATAAACTAACAGGAAAATATTCAGATGAAATTTTTAAAATCCAAAGCATTGTTGTTTATTTTATTTTCATTAATGAGTTTTAATCTGCTGGCTGAAAGCTATCACTATAAAGCCGATGTAAAGGGCATGGTCTGTGCTTTCTGTGCCTACAGTGTGAGTAAAAATATCAGTAAGCTGCCGGGGGTCGATGCAGACACTGTGGATGTTGATTTAAAAGGCGGGCATGTTGATTTTATTTCATCACAACAGGTTGACACAAAAAAACTCGCCGCCCTGTTTAGTGATTCCGGCTTTACCATTAGCAACGTCACATTTAAAAAGACCCGTTCTGCTCAGGCTGTTTCCCATAAAGAGCCAAGTCTGGATATGGCCATTGATGTGTTTAAAGCTGACCAGTTTAGCGGTGTACTGGAAGCCATTGGCAATCTGGCCGCCAGCACTTCTGCCAGCATTATGATTCAGGCACCTGCATCCATGGAAGATACGCTTTTAAAACCTTTATTAATGGGTAGACAACAGGTGATAAAAGTTCGATTTTTACCTGCTGAGAGTGAACAGATTCATTTGCAGTTATTTGATTAAAACTACCCTGAAATTATTTCTTCCTATACGGCCTGACGCAAAGACACGAAGAACGCAAAGATTATGAGGGCAGGGTTCCCGCCTACGCGGGAACGACAATTTATTATTCTTTGCGGCCCTGAGGTCTTTGCGTCAAAACAAAAAAATCAACCCGACAAACGCACTCAGGTTTCCAGTCCATCCCGACACACTTCTTCAGGAAATTCAAACTCTATGGTGGTATGGGCCAGAGCAAAATCACTTAAACGCTCAGCGATCACCTGTTTAAGCTGCATTTGTTCTGCCGTAGATAATGCCCTGTTAATTTCCAGATGTGCGGTTAATACATTTCGCTCCCCATCCAGTGACCATAGATGCAGATAATGCACTGCTTTTACATGTTCAATAGATTCCAGTTGCTGGCGCAACTCTGGTACCAGTTTTTCATCTGGCGTTGATTGCAGAAAAATTCGAATGGTTTTACGTGTATTTCTTAAAACATTCATCAGAATAAACAGGGTAAACACAATAGATAATAACGGATCAAGAATTGGCCAGTTAAAAAACATCAGTAAAATACTAACAATCAATACACTCAACCAGCCCAGCACATCCTCCATTAAGTGCCAGTTTAATACCCGCTCATTCAGGGTTTTTCCCCGTGATATCTTCCAGGCCGCATAACCATTAACGCTAAGCCCTAAAATTGCCAGCCACAACATGCCTTCTACTACCGGCATTTCAGGATTAAGTAATTTGGGAAGCGCTTCCGATAAAACCCAGATAGAACCACTAATCAGGACAATGCCATTGATTAAGGCACCCAGCAAAGAAAAGCGATAATAACCATAGGTATAAGAATCATTGGCATGTTTGCTACTGAGTTTACTCAACAGCCAGGACAGGCCGATAGAAAGCGTGTCACCCAGATCATGTACCGCATCAGCCATAATGGCGGTACTATTGGTGAGTACACCGCCAACAAATTCAATAATGGTAAAACTGAAATTGAGGAAAAAAACGACCGCAATACGATCGCTGCTGACATCATGATGGTGGTGAGTATTTGACATGCGTATTTCCCTTTCAGGAAACCACTATAAACCTATTGGCCCCATTTCTTAAAGCGTTTTTTGCAGTAGGCCAGCAGGCTTTCATAATCGGGAAAATACAGATCAAAACCTTCTTCAGAGGGCGCATCATATTCACAGTAGTCATTACTGTGCTCCCGACAAATAGCAGGGCGCTCATGGTAGATTCCACAGTCACCATTTAATTGCAGATGCTTGCACTTGGCTTCTACCAGCAGTGTCCAGCCATCTTCATCTTTATATATTTTGAT
>JALTRC010000560.1 GCA_026998145.1 Gammaproteobacteria bacterium | reverse complement strand
AGAAGCAGCTGGCGGAAAAGTCGAGGCATAAAAGCTAAATATGGCTGGCATCGACCTTTCTAAATTGCAGGAATTAAGACGGCGCATCTTTTTTGTAATAGGTGCGTTGATCGTTTATCGGGTGGGGACTTTTATTCCGGTGCCTGGTATAGATCCATCGATTATGGCGTCTATCTTTGACCAGCAAAAGGGTACTATCCTGGATGTGTTTAACATGTTCTCCGGTGGTGCTTTGCAGCGTATGTCGTTATTTGCGCTAGGTGTTATGCCATATATTTCGGCCTCTATCATTATGCAGCTGCTGACCGTTACAGTGCCCAGTCTGGAGCAGTTAAAGAAAGAAGGTCAGGCCGGCCAGCGTAAAATTACCATGTACACCCGTTACTTTACGGTTGTGCTGGCGACTTTCCAGTCTATTGGTGTGGCCAAAATGTTACTGGCGCAAACCCAGAATGGGGCACCGCTGGTATATATTGGCGGTGATTCAGGCATTGCGTTTTATGTAATAGCGGTTTCATCCCTGGTAACCGGTACAGTCTTTTTGATGTGGCTGGGCGAGCAGATTTCCGAACGGGGTATTGGTAACGGTATTTCAATTCTGATTTTTGCCGGTATTATTGCGGGTCTGCCAGCTGCCATTGGCGGCACCCTTGAGCTGGTTCGTACAGGTGAGTTGCATACTTTAACCGCCATTATTCTGTTTATACTGGCGATAGCAGTAACCGCCTTTGTTATCTTTGTTGAGCGTGGCCAACGGCGAATAACAGTTAATTACGCCAAGCGTCAGCAGGGGCGCAAGATGTATGCGGCGCAGAGCAGTCATTTGCCTCTGAAGTTGAATATGGCGGGTGTTATTCCACCCATATTCGCTTCCAGTATTATCCTGTTTCCGGCAACATTGGGTGGCTGGTTCGGTCAGTCACAGGGTATGGAATGGTTGCAGGATCTGTCGACTACCCTGTCGCCGGGTCAGCCGATTTACGTCATGCTGTATGCGGCTGCAATTATATTTTTCTGCTTTTTCTATACGGCGTTAGTTTTTAACTCCAGAGAGACAGCGGATAATTTAAAGAAATCAGGTGCGTTTATTCCGGGCATCCGCCCAGGTGAGCAAACGGCCAAATATATTGACGGTGTAATGACGCGTCTGACATTGATCGGTGCTTTTTATATCACGGCAGTATGTTTGCTACCTGAGTTTCTGATTTTATATTGGAATGTGCCTTTCTACTTTGGTGGTACATCACTGCTGATCATCGTTGTTGTGGTGATGGACTTTATGGCTCAGATGCAGAGTCATATGATGTCTCAGCAGTATGAAGGCTTAATGAAGAAAGCGAATTTTAAAGGTCTGGGAAAGAAATCCTAGGCCCATAAATTAGTAAGCGAGAGCAGTTATGAAAGTTCGTGCGTCAGTAAAAAAGATTTGCAGAAATTGCAAAGTTATTAAGAGAAATGGTGTTGTTCGTGTGATTTGTAAAGATCCACGTCATAAGCAACGTCAGGGTTGATTTATCGGCGTTAAATCGCTAAAATGCCGCGCTTTGCGCGATTCTGGAGACAGATTGAATGGCTCGTATTGCAGGTATTAACGTACCAGACCAAAAACACGCTGTTATAGGTTTAACCTATATTTACGGAATTGGCTTAACCCGTGCTAAAGGTATTTGTGCCGCGGCAGGAATTGAGCCGAGTACAAAGATTCGTGAGTTAAGCGAAGAACAGCTAGACACACTACGTAATGAAGTAGGTAAATTCTCTGTTGAGGGTGACTTGCGTCGTGAAGTATCCATGAACATCAAACGCTTGATGGATCTGGGTTGCTATCGCGGTATTCGTCATCGTCGCGGCCTGCCTTTACGTGGTCAGCGTACCAAGACAAATGCACGTACACGGAAAGGGCCTAAGCGTCCGATTCGTAAATAAATTCAGGATATTAGTTTATGGCTAAACCCACAGCTAAAAAGAAAGTAAAACGCACCGTCACTGATGGTGTTGCGCATATTTTTGCGTCTTTCAACAATACAATTGTTACTATTTCAGACCGCCAGGGTAATACATTATCCTGGGCGACTGCCGGTGGATCCGGTTTCCGTGGTTCGCGTAAGAGTACACCTTTTGCCGCACAGGTTGCAGCGGAACGTGCCGGTACTCGTGCCAAAGATTATGGTGTGAAGAATCTGGATGTAATGGTTAAGGGGCCGGGTCCCGGTCGTGAATCAGCGGTTCGTGCTTTGAATAATGCTGGTTTTAAAATCACTAATATCAGTGATGTAACACCAATTCCACATAATGGTTGTCGTCCTCCAAAACGACGCCGTGTGTAAGACTGGAGTATAAGCTGTGGCAAGATATATTGGTCCAAAGTGTAAATTAAGTCGTCGTGAAGGCGTCGATCTTGAATTAAAGTCCGGTATCCGTGCTTTAGATTCAAAATGTAAGCTTGAACAGGTACCTGGTCAGCATGGTGCTCGTCGCACCCGTTTAACAGACTATGCTTTGCAGTTGCGTGAAAAGCAGAAGCTGCGTCGTATTTATGGTGTGCTGGAGCGTCAGTTCCGTAACTACTATAAAAAGGCTGCCAAGTTAAAAGGCTCCACAGGTGAAAACCTGCTACAGCTGCTGGAAACACGTTTAGATAATGTTGTTTACCGGAGTGGTTTTGGTTCTACCCGCTCAGAAGCGCGTCAGTTAATCAGCCATAAAGCGGTTCTGGTTAATGGCCAGATTGTTAATGTTGCTTCCTACAGGGTTAAACCGGACGATGTGATTTCTATCCGTGAAAAAGCCAGGAAGCAAACACGTATCCAGGATTCCCTGAGTTTACATAAGCAGAAGGGTATAGCTGAGTGGATTAGTCTGGACGATAGCAAGATGGAAGCGATATTCAAGTCCATTCCAGAACGTAGCGACCTGTCAGCGGATATCAATGAATCGCTGGTAGTTGAATTGTACTCCAAGTAAAGGGGACCTGTACGAATGTCAGGCACAGACGAATTACTTACACCTCGTAATATTGATGTACATGCCTATAGTAACACCCATGCCAAGGTAACCCTTGAGCCTCTGGAGCGTGGCTTTGGTCATACGCTGGGTAATGCATTACGCCGTATTTTGCTGTCTTCTATTGAAGGTGCAGCGATTATCGAAGCTGAAATTGAAGGTGTGCTCCATGAGTACAGCTCAATTGAAGGTGTTCAGGAAGATGTACTGGAAATACTGCTGAATCTGAAAGGTGTATCCATCAAGATGCACAGCAAGGATGAAGCAACACTGACCCTGAAGAAAAAAGGTGTTGGTCCTGTAACCGCAGGTGATATTACAACCGATCATGACCTGGAAATTGTTAATCCTGACCATGTTATCGCCAATATTACCGGTGCAGGAACAGAGCTGAATATGACCATGAAAGTGGTTAAGGGTCGTGGTTATCAGCCGGCTTCGCTGCGTAAGGCGGAAGCGGTAGAAAGCTCAACCATTGATACGCTTTCACTGGATGCGTCTTTCAGCCCGATTATTCGTGTTGCCTATACGGTTGATAGTGCTCGTGTAGAGCAGCGTACCGACCTGGATAAGCTGATTCTGGATATTGAAACAAACGGTACGGTTGATCCTGAAGAAACAATCCGTACAGCCGCTACTATCTTGCAGCAGCAGTTGTATGCATTTGTGAATCTTCAGAGCATCGAAGAGCCTAAGCCAGAAGAAGTTGAGCCGGAAGTTGATCCGATTCTTTTACGTCCGGTTGACGATCTGGAGCTGACAGTACGTTCAGCCAACTGCCTGAAAGCAGAAAATATTTACTACATCGGTGATCTGATTCAACGTACTGAAGTTGAATTATTGAAGACACCTAATCTGGGTAAGAAGTCACTAACTGAGATTAAAGACGTACTGGCATCACATGGTTTATCTCTGGGTGTACGTCTGGAAAACTGGCCACCGGCTTCAATTAGAGACAAAGAAGCGAGCTAATCGCAGAACATTGTAAGGTGAGAACACATGCGTCATCGTAAATCAGGTCGTCAACTTAATCGAAACAGCAGTCATCGTAAGGCTATGTTTCAAAATATGACGAATTCCTTATTCAAACATGAAATTATTAAAACAACACTGCCTAAAGCGAAAGAGCTGCGTCGTGTTGCTGAGCCGCTGATTACACTTTCTAAAGTAGATAGTGTTGCGAATCGCCGTCTTGCCTTTGATCGTATGCGTGATAAGGATATGGTAGGTAAATTATTCAGTGAGCTGGCACCACGCTACAAAGAGCGTCCGGGTGGTTACTGTCGTATTATGAAGTGTGGCTTCAGATCCGGTGATGCTGCTCCTATGGCATACATTGAGCTGGTTGATCGTCCAGAGCTGGCAGATGATGATGAAGTAGAAACAGTAGAGTAATCTCTTCAAACTTCTATTTAGTCGTATTAGAAAGGCCGGGTATTCCCCGGCCTTTTTGCTGTCTGGTCTATAATTATAAAATGTCTCTGTTGTTAGTATGGTCGTGAAATGCACATTGAAAGCCGCCCTTATTTGACATATTCTTTTATTAACAATAATAAAATATCAATCTGATGTAACGTGAGAGTTTATGGATAATATGGAAAAAATCTATACGGTTATGTTTGCTGATGTAGCGGGTAGCACTCAGCTATATGAGCGTATGGGTGACCAGCTTGCAAAAAGCATTATCGATGAAGTCATCGGCATGATGTCTGACTTTACCAAACTCAATTCAGGTACCGTTATTAAAACCATTGGTGATGAGGTGATGTGCCGTTTCGATGATGTAAATGATGCGGTGGATGCCGCCTGCCAGATACAGGAAAAACTCAATACATCGATTGTTCAGGGCGCCATTGTCAGTGTGCGCATTGGCCTGCATGCGGGGCCGGCTATTTTACAGTCTGATGGGGATCTGTTTGGTGATGCGGTAAATGTAGCGGCGCGAATGGCCGGTATTGCCAAAGGACGGCAGATTATATTAACCCAGTCATCAGCGGATTTACTTACGCCGCAACTTAGGGAAAAGGCCAGGGAATTTGACCGGGCTTATGTAAAAGGCAAAAGTTCTGAAATTGTGATAAGCGAACTGGTCTGGGAAAATAGTGATGTCACCCAAATGGTTTCGTTATCGGGGATTATGCCTACAGGGAATAATAAAGAACCGGTTCTTGAGCTTGCCTGTGGTGGGCAGAAGAAAGTGGTCAATAAAAATATTCCCGAGCTTTCAATTGGCAGGGGCAACCAGTCTGATTTAATTGTGAATGCGAGCCTGGCTTCACGCTCACATGCAAAAATAGCATTTAGACGGGGTAAGTTTATACTCAGTGATATGAGTACTAATGGCACCTTTGTGTTAATGAATAATGGACAGCAGCATTATTTAAGGCGTGAAGAGCTGCTATTGACTGGCAGCGGCAAGATCACCCTTGGTCAGCCTTTGTCTGATTCTGACGAGACATCAGTGATCGATTTTAGTGTTATTGACTAGAGCTTATATTTTTCTAAAGACATAAAAAAGGCCGGATTAAATCCGGCCTTTTTGCTTTGCCTGTATCCTTGCTTATTTATTGCGTTCAGCAACTTCCTTGATAACTTCTTCAGCAATATTGCTTGGGCAAGGCATGTAGTGTGAGAACTCCATTGAGAACTGGCCACGACCGGAAGTCATGGTACGCAGATCGCCAATGTATCCAAACATTTCACTTAAGGCTACATCTGCCTTAATGCGCACACCGGTTGGGCCGGCTTCCTGGCCCTGGATCATGCCGCGGCGACGGTTCAGGTCACCGATAACATCACCTACATGATCTTCCGGTGTAAATACATCCACCTTCATGATCGGCTCGATCAGCTGAGGACCGGCCTTGGGGATAGACTGACGATAAGCGCCTTTAGCGGCGATCTCAAATGCAACCGCCGAGGAGTCAACCGCGTGGAAAGCACCATCCATTAAGGTAATCTTTACATCCAGCAGTGGGAAGCCGGCCAGTACGCCGTGTTCCATCATAGACTTAAAGCCTTTTTCAACCGCTGGCCAGAATTCACGGGGAACGTTACCGCCGGTTACCTTGGATTCAAACTCAAAGCCACTGCCGGGTTCGCCTGGCTCAATCACATAATCAATCTTACCGAACTGGCCTGAACCACCGGATTGCTTCTTATGGGTATAAGAGTCTTCAATGCGTTTTGTAATGGTTTCACGATAGGCTACCTGAGGCTTGCCCACTTCTACATCAACACCGTGTGTACGCTTCAGAATATCAACCTTGATATCCAGATGTAGTTCACCCATGCCTTTGAGAATGGTTTCGCCTGAATCTTCATCCGTTTCCACATAGAAGGAAGGATCTTCTGCAACCATCTTGCTCAGTGCCAGCCCCATTTTTTCTGATGCGCCCTTATCCTTAGGGGTAACCGAAATAGAAATAACGGGATCAGGGAATACCATTGGCTCAAGTGTGGCCGGGTTTTTAGGATCGGCCAGCGTATGACCGGTCTGCACATTTTTCAGGCCAACAAACGCCACAATATCGCCGGCTTTACAGGTGTCGATTTCTTCGCGCTCATCTGCGTGCATCATTACCATACGGCCGATACGCTCGTTTTTACCGGTAAAGGTATTCACCAGCGTATCACCCTTGTTCACTGTACCGGAATAGATACGGACGAAAGTCAGTGCGCCAAAACGGTCATCCATGATTTTAAATGCCAGGGCACGAACCGGACGATCCGGATCAACAATGGCAAACTCGCCTGTTTCATTACCGTCCAGATCCACTTCAGGCTGAGGCTTAACTTCAGTGGGGCTGGGCAGATAATCCACAACCGCGTCCAGCAATAACTGTACACCCTTGTTCTTAAAGGCTGAACCTGTGTAAGTGGGGAAGAAATCCAGGGCGATGGTACCCTTGCGGATGCAGCGTTTGATATCATCAATGGCAGGCTCTTCGCCTTCCAGATATTTTTCCATCAGATCATCGTCCTGCTCAAGGGCAGTTTCGATCATCTTTTCACGCCATTCTTCAACATCATCAACCATATCGGCTGGAACATCTTCGATGGTATAAGCGGTTGGATCACCTGAGTCATCCCATACCCATGCCTTACGGGTCAGCAGGTCAACAACACCTTTCAGGTTGTCTTCCACACCAATTGGCAGAACCATAACCAGAGGATTGGCGCCCAGCACATCTTCCACCTGCTTAACAACCCGGTAGAAGTCAGCACCGATACGGTCCAGCTTGTTAACGAAAATAATACGGGCAACTTCGGATTCGTTAGCATAGCGCCAGTTGGTTTCAGACTGTGGCTCTACACCGCCGGAAGCACAGAATACACCTACGCCACCATCCAGAACTTTCAGTGAACGGTATACTTCGATAGTAAAGTCAACGTGTCCCGGTGTGTCGATAATATTGAACTGGTGATCTTTCCAGTGACAGGTAGTCGCCGCAGACTGGATAGTAATACCACGCTCGGCTTCCTGTTCCATAAAGTCAGTGGTGGCAGCGCCATCATGTACTTCACCGATTTTATGAATCTTACCGGTGAGCTTCAAAATACGCTCGGTTGTGGTGGTTTTTCCTGCGTCAACATGGGCGAAGATGCCGATATTGCGATAATGGCTTAGGTCTGTCATAACATTGCTCTGTGTTTAAAGTCCAAAAATTAGGTATTGTTCTACGGTTTTGCCGCTGAACAATGCTTGTGCTCCTGATGGAACACAGGTATCTGAATTCCGAGTCACCGA
>JALTRC010000559.1 GCA_026998145.1 Gammaproteobacteria bacterium | reverse complement strand
CTAAATCATCTGCCAATGCGGGGCTGTTTAATGATGTGGCAAGCAAGCTGGCGGAACAGGCCCATGAGTTGTCAGTTATTGCCAGTGGTATTGAAACGCAGATGCAGGGGCAGGCAGATAAAACCACAGCCGTTCATCAAATTATTGAAAAGTTACAGGATACGGTTTCCCTGGCAGCCAATGTTGCCGGTGATGCCAGTGATCTGGCCAATAAATCCGAGTCTGAAGGTAATAGTGGAAAAGTGGTGATGACCGAGGCTATTACCGGGGTGATGACACTTGCCGATTCCGTTAATGAAGCAGGGGAAATCATTCGCAGGCTGGGAGAAGACAGTAAATCTATTGGTGGAATTATTGAAGTGATCACCGGTGTTGCAGAACAGACGAATCTACTGGCACTTAATGCGGCCATAGAGGCAGCAAGGGCAGGGGAGCAGGGCCGTGGTTTTGCGGTGGTTGCCGATGAAGTACGCTCCCTGGCCAGCCAGACACAATCATCTGCGCAAAAGATTAATGACATTATCAATACCTTGTTAGGCCATGTGGACACTGCTTCCCAGGTTATTAATCGAAGTGTGGAAGAGGCAGATAAGTCCGATGAATTAATGGAAGGGGTAACGGTTTCCTACTCGGAAATTGTGGGCTATATGTCAGAAGTGAGTCGCCTTTCCGATTATTTATCTCAGGAAACACTGCGTGGTAAAGGTGCCGCCGCCGGTGCGGCTTATCAACTTGGTGAAATATCTGAGTCTTCAATCGTCACCATGGAAAATGCCAGAATATTAACCGCATCGAGTATGGAGCTGGGTAAAATGGGCGAGCAGTTAAATTTATTATTGGGTGTGTCTGAACCTGCCCATGAAAATACCGATGAGGAAAATGCAGGTGAAACCGATGATGTGGAATTATTTTAACATCCCTGTATTTCAGTATGAATTAAGCCGAGTCGCCTTAAGCTGTTTATCCGGTGGCTTATAACAATAACAGGCAAACAATGTGGCGCAGTAAGCAGGTATGGGGGTGGGCGCTTTATGACTGGGCGAACTCAGTCTTTGCAACGGTTGTTATTGCCGGCTTTTTCCCGATAGTCTTTAAACAATATTATGCCTCTCACCTGAGTATTGAAGAAAGCAGTTTCTGGCTGGGCTCGGCCAATTCATTATCCAGTTTAATCATTGTTGTGCTGGCACCTTTCATTGGTTCCATTGCTGACTGTGGTGGCATTCGAAAAAGAATGCTGCTGATATTTATGTTGTTAGGTGTGGCTGCCAGCTTATTGCTATACCCTTTTTTTGTCAGTGAATGGTATTGGGTTCTCGCTTTTTATATTGTAGCCAGTGTTGGTTTTATGGGGGCTAATGTATTTTATGATGCCCTGATTGTGAACCTGGGTTACCCAGAAAATCTGGATCAGATTTCCGGCCTGGGATATGGTCTGGGTTATCTGGGTGGTGGATTATTACTGGCGGCCTGTGTATGGATGAGCCAGAATGCAGAGCTGTTAGGTTTCAAAAATACCATTGATGCGGTTCTGCTGTCATTTGTGCTGGTTGCCATCTGGTGGTTATTATTCAGTTTGCCTCTGGCATTGTGGGTTGAGGAATCTGAATCAGTGTCTTCCCGCTTATCAATAGCTCCGAGCCGGATATTATCGGAAACCCTGCAAACCTTTAAATCTATTATGCTTAATAAAACAGTGGCAATTTTTCTGCTGGCATACTGGATTTATATTGATGGTGTTGACACGATTATTCGCATGGCAGTGGATTATGGTCTGTCGCTGGGTTTCGATTCATCCGCGCTTATTATGGCGCTGTTGATTACTCAATTTGTGGGTTTTCCGGCCGCTATTTTATATAGCTACCTGGGGCATAGAATTGGAATAAAAAATGCGCTGATACTGGGTTTAATGGTTTATACCGTTATCTGTCTGATTGCCTATAGCATGGAATCGGCGCAAACATTTTATTTGCTGGCGGTTATGATCGGCCTGGTACAGGGTGGCATACAGGCTTTAAGTCGTTCCTATTACGCCCTACTCATTCCAGCCGAGCGGGCAGCTGAATATTTTGGGGTTTATAATATGATGGGTAAGTCAGCCGCGATTATTGGCCCTGTGTTAATGGGGGCTGTTAGCTGGATAAGTGGTGATAGCCGATCTTCCATACTGTCCATATTGCCAATGTTTATAATCGGCGGCCTGTTATTGTTGAAAGTTAAAGAGCATAGAGAAGTTATATGAGTATCCTGGTTATTGATTCTGATGTCGGTTCCAGAGCGCAGTTAAAAGCCTCATTTAATGAACAGGGGTTTACGGCTTTACATATGGTGGAGTCGGCAGCTCAGGCAGAAGCATTTATAACCGAACATGAACAGCAAAATACAATCGATTGTATTAACCTGATTATCATATCGAATACACTGGCAGATGTAGACGCTTTTGAAGTATGCCGAAAAATAAGGGCAAGCAAAACCGGCGCTTCAGCATATATATTAATGATTGTCAGTAGCGCAGAGAATAAAACAGCAATCAACAAGGCGAAACGATGTGGCGCCGATGATTATGCTGTTAAGCCCTATAATAGCCGTGCTTTTCTGAAACAGCTT
>JALTRC010000558.1 GCA_026998145.1 Gammaproteobacteria bacterium | reverse complement strand
GCCAGACCAGCCGCCAGGGTATGCCCTTCCAGCACCTTGGCGCGAATGGCGAAGATCATGCTTTTAATGCGCGGCTTTTCTGTTTGCTGACCCACCGCAGATAGAGCCTCATCCAGTGGCAGTGCGGCGCGCACCAGAGTGGCCAGCTGGCGGGTAAACAGGGCCAGCTCGGAGGCGCTGATGCCCCGACGGCTGACTTTGACCTTGCTGGTTTTATCGGTGGATTTTTTGTCCTGGCGGGCAGCCGTTTCCACCTGCAGGGGGGTGAGGCCCTTGTCCCGCAGCATTTGCCTGACCTGCCTCGGGGTATCCCCTTCGATTACCCCTTTTTTCTCCCGTCCTTTGGCATCCAGCACAATATATTCAAATGCGGCCATTAGTCTTCCCGTGACACGCGCAGCACTTCTTCTAAAGAGGTCACACCTTCCAGCACCAGCCGCTGACCATCCTGACGCAGACTGTTGGACGTTTGATGGGCATATTGCTCCATTTCCTGTTCGCCCCGGCCATCGTGGATCATCTGTTGCAGCTGATCATCGATGGTGATGAGTTCATACACGCCAGTACGTCCCACATAGCCCAGCTGATTGCATTCAGCGCAGCTGCCGGCACTGTAAATGGTGGGCGCATTATCCGCCTCACAGCCCAGCCACTGGCACTCGGTTTCACTGGCCGTATGGGGCTGGCGGCAATGGGGGCAGAGTTTACGCACCAGCCGCTGGGCCAGTATGCCGATCAGACTGGAGGCCAGCAAAAACGGCTCCACACCCATATCCCGTAGACGGGTGACCGCACCTATGGCCGTATTGGTATGCAGGGTGGATAACACCAGATGGCCGGTTAAACTGGCCTGCACCGCAATAGAGGCGGTTTCCAGATCGCGGATTTCACCAATCATCACCACGTCCGGATCCTGACGTAAAATCGCTCGCAGCCCCTTGGCAAAGGTCATTTCCACCTTGCTATTGACCTGTGTCTGGCCAATGCCGTCCAGATAATATTCTATGGGGTCTTCCACGGTGAGAATATTGCGGCTTTTTTCATTGAGCTGGGTGAGGCCCGCATAAAGGGTAGTGGTTTTACCGGAGCCGGTGGGGCCGGTCACCAGAATAATGCCGTGGGGGTGGTGCAGTAAATCGGTCATACGCGTCCGGTCATTTTCATCCATGCCCAGATGTTGCAGATTCAGGCGGCCGGCCTGCTTGTCCAGCAAACGCATAACGATTCGCTCCCCGTGGCCGGAGGGCAGTGTGGATACCCGCACATCCACCGAGCGACCTGCGACTTTCAGGGAAATGCGCCCATCCTGGGGCAGGCGTTTTTCCGCAATATCCAGCTTGGCCATGACCTTGATACGGGAAATCACCAGAGGGGCAATATTTTTTGGCGGTTGCAATATCTCCCGCAGCACGCCATCCACACGAAAACGCACCCGCATACGACTTTCATAGGCTTCGATATGAATATCCGAGGCACTGATTTTAATGGCTTCGGTGAGCATGGCATTGATGAGCTTGATAATGGGGGCGTCATCTTCGGCTTCCAGCAGGTCTTCCGGCTCGATGGTTTCTGCCAGCTGATCCAGATCCAGCTCCTCGCTGACATCCTCCATCATCGCCATGGCCTGATCGCTGCCCTGCTCATAGGCCTGCGCCAGCAGGGCTTCAAATTGCTCCTGAGGGGTTTCATTTAACTGAATCGGGCGGCCGACAATGCGCCGAACCTCAGACATTACCCGGGGTTTGACCGGGCTATAGTGCAATAGCTGCACCTGCTGTTCATCGATCTGCCCCAGCAGTACCCCATAGCGTTTGGCAAACGCATAGGGAATGGACTGCTGGTGAAGCTCGGGGAGCACTGGCTCAGTTGAAGTCTTCATCATTTTCCCAGTCATCGCTTTGGCTGGCTTTTACCGGAGCCGCTGCCGGCTGGGCAGGCTGCGTGGTCTGTTTAATTTCCGGCAATATGGGGGTTTTTTCATCGCTTAGCAGGCCAAAACCATCCTTGCCGGACTGGATCTGCTGAGCCCGCAGATAATTATATTTTTCATTGGTTTTCAGCATGGCGGCATTTTTATCCCGCAGGATGCTGGGGCGCATAAACACCATCAGGTTCTGTTTGTCCTTGGAGGTTTTGTGGGAGCGGAACAGAGCGCCCAGCAGCGGGATGTCACCCAGCAATGGCACCTTCTGCACCGTATCCCGGGAGGTATCATCAATCAGGCCGCCCAGCACCAGTATTTCACCATCTTCCACCAGCACCGATGTTTTCAGGGTACGTTTATTGGTCACCAGATCCGCCGCACCACCTGCACTGGCGGCCACGCTGGAGATTTCCTGATCGATATCCAGTTTGATGGTATCCCCGTCATTAATCTGTGGTGTCACCTTAAGGGTAATGCCCACGTCTTTGCGCTGAATGGTCTGGAAAGGGTTGGTGGAACCACTGGCTGAGCCCGTATTGGTAAAGGAGCCGGTGACAAAAGGCACATTCTGGCCCACAACAATTTCGGCCTCCTGATTATCCAGTGTGACGATGCTGGGTGTGGATAGAATATTGGTGGCCGCATTGGCATTCAGGGCTTTTAGCAATACCGCAAAACGGGTGCCCCGATTGCTGCCTACGCCAATGGTAATACCATCACTGATCGCACCTGCCGCACTGGCCGGATTCAGAGCGGCACCTATCAGGCCGCCAATCCCACCACCAAAGCTGCCCACACCGATTGGCGCTGTGCCGCCCCCTTCTTTACCGGCTACGGCAAACTGAGAACTGTATTCCTTGGATTTATTATTGGAGATCTCTGCAATAATGGACTCCACCAGCACCTGGGCACGGCGAATATCCAGCTGGCGGATAATGGACTTCATGCGCCGAACCACATCCGGGCCGGCGGTAATAATCAGCGCATTGGTGGCTTCATCAGACTGTATATCAATATTATTTTTATTACTGGAGCTGGGTAGCTTGGTTTTAACGCCCTTTCTCAGCTTGCTCTTCTGCACGCCCGTGAGGATTTTTACCATATCCTCAGCCTTGGCATATTTCAGATAAATCACATGGGTGTTGCCGGAATCATTTTCCAGCGGCGTATCCAGATGGGCAATAGTGGCGCGAATTTTTAAGCGGGTGGCTCGCTCGCCACTCATTAGGATGCTATTGGTTCGCTCATCTGCGGCCAGGGTAACCTTTTTGGCCGCCGCCGTTTTGCCACCGCTGGAGCGGTTAAGAGAGTTAAGAATACGTACCAGCTCGGTAGCCGATGCATGTTTTAAGGGAATAATTTCCAGCTCATCACTTTCCGGTTTATCAATACTGCGAATAATCCGGTTAAGACGTTTAATATTAGCGGCGTGATCGGTAATAATTAAAGTGTTAGTAGGGTTATAGGCGGCCAGATGCCCCTGCTGGGGAACCAGCGGACGCAAAATCGGCACCAGCTGAGCTGCCGGCACATAGTTTAAGGTTACCACCCGGGTCACCAGCTCATCACCCTTGTTGCGATCATTGGTCACCACCGGTAGCGGCCCCTGCTTGGCGTTCACTTCCGGCACAATTTTTATAATATTGCCCACTGGCACAGCCGCATAGCCGTGTACCTGCAAGATAGACAAAAACACTTCGTAAACTTCATCTTCCGACATGGCGTTGGATGAAACCACCGTAACCTTGGCCTTTACCCTTGGGTCAACCACAAAGTTCTTGCCGGTAAATTTGGATACTGTGCTAATCAGCGCGCGAATATCCGCGCCTTTCAGATTTAAGGTGATTTCCCCTGCCATTGCCTGACCATGTAGCAACAATGCCACCAGGCCGATCAGCAATGGCCGCCTGATTTTCTGATAAAAAGTGCCGAAAGAATAAAAGGGCATAGGGTCAAAATCCTGTGTGTATTTGTGTGCGTATATTAAGGTATTTCAATGCTCAGGGGTATTTCTGCCCCGTTACGGATCACCGTTAGATTAACCTGTTTGGCATTTTGCAGCTTGCGTAATGCGGACAGGCCATTGGATGGCTTGTTTAGCCCAATGCCATTCACCCGCGTAATCACATCATTCGGTTCCAGACCTACCGCATCAAACAGGCTATTATCCCCCTGTGGCTGTAGCCGGTAACCTTTCAGGCGCCCATTCACCTTATAGGGAACAGGAATCGCATACTGGCCGAATGAGGTGGGATTTTTAAGAATATTTTTGCGTATATTGGATAATATCCGCCCGGGCGAATCACTGGCCGAAACCCGCACCCCAGACGCCGGATTTGAACGAATTAGGGTACTGCCGGTAAAATCTTTTGGCATCCGCAGGGTTTCATAACGGCCATTACGTTCCAGCACCACCCTGTCTGTATGAATTTCCCGGATTGTTGCACCGGAAATTTTATCGCCAATTCCGTAAATATCTTCCTTGCCCCTTTTGCCAATGGCGATAATGGCGCTGGCATGTTCCATAGGCGTTGCCGCCAGCAAACCTTTTAATACCAGATTCAGGCGAGTTTCAGGGGCATCTGTATTAACCGCTTCAGGTGCGCCTTTTTGCTGGTAGCGACCAAATAAATGAGCCTGACTGATAATCTGCGCATATTCAGGTTGTTTATTAACGGCCCGATGCCGGGTGTTATTTTTAATACTAACAGGAGCACTGCCGGGCGACTCATCTGCCGGTATGAGCAACCAGGTGATTTGCGACAGGCTGTAACTACAGGCCAGTATCAGCAAAATATTGATCCACACAGGCAAACGACTATTCAGCTGTTGAATATTAATTGCTTTGGGTAGTTTCTCGGCCAGTTGATTCATTAAGTTATTTATTTAAAAAAGAATAATCCGCATTATGCTGTAGATAGTGTAACTCACAGACATTATACAGAGGTGACAGGTTCAATCTATATGTCATCCATGGATTGCCCTGTGCGAATACTGATTAAGGGCTGCATGTGCTGTTTTCATTTCCTTACAACTATGTTGCCCTTCTTTAACCGCAGGGGACACAGGGGCACACGGAGTTTTGAATTTTCTCTGTGTACCACCGTGTCCCCTGTGGTTAAAGAAGGCAAACCAAAAAAGGTCTGGCAGAACCCAGACCTTTTTGCGGTTTTAACCGGCAGCTTACACCATGTCTTTCAGGCCTTTTAAAGGCAGAACCTTTACAACCTTACGAGCCGGTTTGGCTTTAAATACGGTTTCTTCACCGGTGAAAGGATTAATACCCTTACGTGCTTTAGTCGCTGGCTTTTTAACCACCTTGATTTTTAACAGCCCAGGAAGATTAAAGTAGCCGGGGCCACGGGGCTTGACATTTTTTTGAATTAAGCCGGCCAGGCTATCCAGTACAGCAGAGACTTCTTTACGAGACAGTTCTGTCTCGGCAGCAATGTGATTTAAAATTTCACTTTTAGTCGGTGCTTTTTTAACTGCAGTTGCAGCAGCTTTTTTCTTGGCAACTTTTTTCTTTGCAGCTTTCTTTTTAACCGCCATAAAAGATACTCCTGTGTGATTCATTTTTCATAGAGAGAATTATTGAATAAGAACATACCTATTCAGTGACAGAATTGTTAGTGGTTTTGTGCTGTAATACAAGCGTTTTTATAAAAATATCGAATAAATATGCAGGAATTTAGCTATTTAAGTGCATTTATCATTGGATTAATGGGTGGTGTGCATTGTGTGGGTATGTGCGGTGGCGTGGTAGCAGTTTTAGGAGTGAATATTAATCACCCCAAAAAGAGCTCACCCCTGGCATTTTACAGCCTGTTACTCAGTTACAATCTGGGGCGCATTTTCAGTTACACACTGGCCGGTGGCTTAATGGGCAGTGTCGGCTGGATGGCATCACACTGGCTGGATATTCGCAGCATGCAGATTGTGCTGCAATTTATCGCTGCCGCTTTTATGTTATTGCTGGGACTGTATTTATCCGGCTGGTGGAGCGGCTTATTACAGATTGAAAAACTGGGTGGTTTTCTGTGGCGCCGAATTGAGCCGCTAGGTAAAAAAATCCTGCCAGTCGATAATATTCCAAAGGCGCTGGCACTTGGTCTGCTATGGGGCTGGTTACCCTGCGGGCTGGTTTATACCATTTTAATCTGGTCGGTCTCGGCTGGCAGCTTTCAACAGGGTGCGCTACTGATGCTCAGTTTTGGTCTGGGCACCCTGCCTAATTTACTTGCCATGGGCGTATTTGCCCAGCAGCTGAATAAGTGGGTAAAACAGGCACAACTGCGGCAGCTGGCCGGCGCTATTATTATAGCCTTTGGACTATGGAGCCTGTATCTGGTGTATAAGGCGGCTTAGGCCTTACGGGCAGTGAGTAAAAAAATGGGGTAGTTCTTATCCCCTTTCTTCACCGTGTGGGCAGTGTGAAAATGTATATCATCAAAACCCTGCTTTTCCAGTAAGGCCTGTAATGCATCCCGATCAAAACCGGAGTGATACACCCCTTCCGTATTTTCTGGATGAAAGCTGCCATCCTCCTTATCCAGATCCGCCAGGGCAATCATGCCACCGGGTTTTAAATGCTCGGCAAATCTTTGCAGCAGCTTGTTCGTATCTTCTACGTGATGCAGCGCCATGGCGCTCATAATCAGATCAAAATCTTCATCCAGCGGATTATCAATAATATTCCGGCAACACATTTCTGCCTTGCCCTGTAATTCCGGCTTGGCTGCCAGCTTGCTTAGCATGGCCTCGGAAATATCCACCGCCAGAATCTTTTCTACTCTCGGCGCCACCTGTGAACTGATCAAACCGGTACCTGCACCAAAATCCATCACCCGCATTTCATTGTGCAGGGGTACATGCTCCAGCAATGCAGCACCGACTGCCGCTGAAATCTGTCTGGGTATTTCAGCCATATCCCAGTCCTGTGCCTTGTCATTAAATAAATCAGTCATGTTATGTCCTGAGTTGTTAACTTGTCTTATGAATGCAATCCGGCCATTGCTTAGGCGAGATAATTTTTAACCGCTTATCCCGACCACTATCCCCGGACAATAATTCAATTTTTGATTTAGGCGTTTTAAATAGCTTGCTTAAAAATGCCAGCAAATGTTTATTGGCCTTGCCATCAACCGGCGGCGCAGTAATACGCACTTTAAGCTGATCCCCTAGAATTTCTGCCAGCTCATCTTTTGATGCTTTGGGCTGCACCTTGACCCGCAATATCAGGTCATCCCCCTGCCACTGATAAAAGTCAGCCATTAAAGAAAATATTTCAGGCTTTGCTGAATAAACATAATGGCGATAATGGCAAAGATAGGCGATATATCAAAACCACCCATGGGAGGTATCAGCCGTTGAAAAGGCCCTAATACGGGACGGGTGATACTATCTAATAAAATCATCATGGGGTTATAGGGGTCTGGATTAATCCAGCTAAGCAGTGCCTGAATAATAATGGCATATAAAAAGATATTCAGTAGCAGCTGCACCGTATCCATTAAAGCAGCCAGCAGCAGCGGCAAAACCCCAATGCTGTAGCCGGCCAGCGCATAAACCAGCAGCAGTTTGATGGCAGTAATCGCCAGCACTACCACTACGGTCGCCATATCTATGCCCCAGAATCCGGGGATAATACGCCGGGCCGGTTTCACAACCGGGTTGGTGACTTTAACAATAAACTGGGAAACCGGATTATAAAAGTCGGCTCTGCTCCATTGCAAAATGACCCGCAATAGCAGTACCAGTGCATACATCTGAAATAAAATATCAATTAAAAAAGCGAAGGGATTCATTGGTCTTTTCCTAATATATCCGCCAGTTCAATGGCTCTATCCCGGGCA
>JALTRC010000557.1 GCA_026998145.1 Gammaproteobacteria bacterium | reverse complement strand
CTTAGGCATCTGCATATCATCCATTTCCGCATCCATGGCTTTCAGGGCCTTGCACATGCGCTCCATTTTTTCATCCATCACATGGATATGATCCAGCATGCAGTTAATCGCCTTGGCTACCGGATCCGGCGCATCCTGTGCCACACCATAGGCATCAAAACCCATTTTCTGGGCGGTCTTAACACGGCGGCTCTCCACATCATCTTTGCTGCGGGTAATCACCCGTCCCGGCACACCAACAGCCGTGGAGTCATCGGGCACATCCTTGGTAACCACCGCATTTGAGCCGACCCGCGCATTGGAGCCGATGGTAATCGGCCCCAGCACCTTGGCACCGGCGCCAATCACCACATTATTTTTCAAGGTGGGATGGCGCTTGCCTTTGGACCAGCTGGTGCCCCCCAGGGTCACCCCATGATACAGGGTGCAGTCATCACCGATTTCTGCGGTTTCACCTATGACCACCCCCATGCCGTGATCGATAAAAAAGCGCCGGCCTATCTGCGCCCCCGGATGGATTTCGATACCCGTATACCAGCGAGCCAGATTGGAGAATAATCGCGCCAGCCATTTAAAATTACGTTTCCACAGACCATGGGAAATACGGTGATACAGCACCGCATGGACGCCCGGATAGGTGGTGATAATTTCAAATACATTTCGGGCAGCCGGATCACGATCAAAAATCGCATTGATGTCTTCACGAATCTGCCGAAACACTGTGGTCACTTGATGTCTCCAAAATAGAAAATCAGAATATTAGCTGATATTTGATTTTAAGGCATCTCTGATTCATTCTGAGGGTGAAATGTGAGCTCAGAAATTGCTCTCCTTAACTTAAGAGGTATTTTTCAAGGCGCAATACCGCATCCTGCAAAACCTCTACCGGCCGTGTATAGGCAAAACGTAAATGCTGTCCGGCCCGGTACTGACCAAAATCAATGCCCGGCGTAATGGCCACCCCCGTATGTTCCAGCAGCTCATACACAAAGCCCATGGAATCCTGGCTAAAGGAACTGCAATCCGCATAAATATAAAAAGCACCGGCCGGTGGAATCTGCACCTTAAAGCCCAGCCGCAACAGTTCAGCCAGCAAATAATCCCGCCGCTTTTTAAAGGCATCCCGGCGCTGATTGAATATGGCAATACATTCAGGGCTAAAGGCAGCCAGCGCCCCATACTGGGACAGCGTCGGCGCAGCCAGATAAATATTCTGCGCCAGCTTATCCACATCATCCACATAGGCCTCGGGCACCACCATCCAGCCCAGCCGCCAGCCGGTCATGCCGAAATACTTGGAAAAACTATTAATCACAAAAATATCATTCGCTTCCGACAGTGCGGTAAAGTCCTTCTGATCGTAAACCAGCCCCTGATAAATTTCGTCCACAATCAGCTGACCCTGACGGGCTTTTACCTCACCGATAATATCCCGCAAGACACTCCGGCTCAGTATGCTGCCGGTAGGATTGGACGGACTGGCGATCATGGCCGCCACGGTTGAGTCACTCCAGTACTGACGAATATGTTCACCACTTAACTGATAGCCATCTTCTGCCGTGACATTCACCGGCTGACTTCTGCCTTCCAGCAAATGCACAAAATGACGGTTACATGGGTAGCCGGGATCCGCCAGCATCACCTGCTCATCCCGATTCAGTAAAACCGCCAGTGCCAGTTGCAATGCGCCGGAAGCCCCCGGTGTAACGGCAATACGCTGCCAGGGAATATCCACATGAAAACGCTGCTGATAATAGCCCGCAATGGCCTGACGCAGTTCCGGTAAACCCATGGCCGCTGTGTAATGTGTATGCTTATCACGCAAGGCCTGATGAGCCGCTTCAATAATGGGATCAGCCGTGGGGAAATCCGGCTCGCCCACTTCCAGATGAATGATTGAGCGCCCCTGCTGCTCCAGCGCTTTGGCACGGGCCAGAATATCCATAACATGGAAAGGCTCGATGTGTTTGAGGCGATTGGCTTTATGGGTATTGTGGGTCATAAGTCTTTAGTCATTAGTCTTTAATCAGCCGATTTGACATAATACCTCGACTAACGACTAACGACTAACGACTAACGACTAACGACTAACGACTAACGACTAACGACTAACGACTAACGACTAACGACTAACGACTAACGACTAACGACTAACGACTAAAACAACATGCCGTATAAAATCATATGCATTATTTTTTTCAGCCTGCTTTTTGGCAAACCAGCCCTTGCCCTCCCCCACGCCAACCCGGTTCCCGGCGGCATTGCATTAGTTGAGCTGCCAGCCGCAGGCGATAACATCAAAGCCTATTTTCAGAAAAAACGGCTGGCCATTGTTTATGAAAACAATAAACCCTATGCCCTGGTGGGTATCCCCCTGTCCACCAGGGCAGGTAAACAGCAGCTTCAACTCAAAACAGCCCAGGGCAGCCAGCAACTGGCTTTTACCGTTAAGCCCAAAACCTATAAAGCCCAGTATTTAACCATTAAGAACAAGCGCAAGGTAAACCCTTACGAAAAAGATATGGCGCGCATTAATAAGGAACGTAAAAAAAAGAACCGGGCAAAAAAACACTGGAGTCAGCAGCCGGTTCACGCGGATTTTATCACCCCGGTTAAAGGCCAAATCAGCAGTATTTTCGGGCTGCGTCGATTCTTTAACAAACAGCCCCGCCGCCCTCACTCAGGGCTGGATATTGCAGCGGCCCGGGGCACGCCCATCCATGCGGTGGCCGATGGCAAGGTGATTGAGGCGGGTAATTTTTTCTTTAGCGGTAATATGGTGTATATCGATCACGGCCAGGGCTTAATCAGCCTTTATGCCCACATGAATCGCATTGATGTAAAAGTCGGTGACAGCATCAGGCAGGGGCAGGTCATCGGTCTGGTGGGTTCGACTGGCCGGGTGACCGGCCCTCATTTACATCTTGCGGTGATTGCCAACCAGACCCTGGTGGACCCTCTGCTTTTCCTGGATGAACTCAATCCTGAAAAATAAAAGCCTTATTTTGCCCCAAAACACGATAAAGGCTTGCTTATAGCGCCAATTTATTGATAATTGTGCCGCATTATCGAAACACGAGAATCTTGATGGCGAAAGAAGAAGCAATACAAATGGAAGGCACGGTGATCGACACCCTGCCCAATACCATGTTCCGGGTTGAGCTGGAAAACGGTCATATCGTAACCGCCCATATTTCCGGGCGTATGCGCAAGCACTATATCCGTATTATGACGGGCGACAAGGTGACAGTTGAGTTGACCCCTTACGATCTGGAAAAAGGCCGTATCGTTTATCGCGCCAAATAATACCTTTGCTTTATCCATAAAAAAGGCTGCGGATGTTCGCAGCCTTTTTTCGTTGCACTTCGGCAAGCTAACCGGTTACCGATTCCTTTTCAGGAATATGAATTTCCAGCTTGTCGGTTTCCTCATTCAGGGTCACTTTCACATGGCCGCCCTTACTGAGCCTGCCGAATAACAGCTCATCGGCCAGAATCCGTTTCAGTTGTTCCTGAATCACACGAGCCATGGGGCGCGCACCCATCTTCGGATCATAGCCTTCCACCGCCAGCCAGGCACGGGCTTTTTCATCCACAATCAGGCTCACCCGCTTATCTTCCAGCTGATGCTCCAGCTCGATAATAAACTTGTCCACCACATGACCAATGGTGCGGCTATCCAGCGCCTTGAACTGGATAATATTGTCCAGCCGGTTACGAAATTCCGGGGTAAACATGCGCTTGATTTCTTCCATGCCGTCGGTTTCATTATCCTGCTCGGTAAAGCCCATGGAACGGCGGCTCATCAGCTGGGCGCCCGCATTGGTGGTCATAATGATAATCACATTACGAAAATCCGTTTTGCGGCCATTGGTATCGGTCAGAGAGCCGTGATCCATCACCTGTAGCAGCAGGTTAAATACATCCGGATGAGCCTTTTCAATTTCATCCAGCAACAGCACCGCATGGGGATGCTTGTTAATGGCTTCAGTTAACAGGCCGCCCTGATCAAAGCCCACATAACCCGGTGGCGCACCAATCAGGCGGGACACCGTATGGCGCTCCATATATTCAGACATATCAAAACGAATCAGCTCAACACCGGTAACCTTTGCCAGCTGTTTGGTCACCTCGGTTTTACCCACACCTGTGGGGCCGGCAAACAGGAATGAACCCACCGGCTTGTCTTCGGAACCCAGACCGGAACGGGACATTTTAATGGCATTGGACATCACCTCTATGGCCTCATCCTGACCAAATACCACCAGCTTAAGATTGCGCTCCAGGTTTTTCAGCACGTCCATATCAGTTGAGGACACGGTCTTGGCGGGAATACGGGCAATTTTGGCAACAATATTTTCAATATCATGCACATTAATCTGCTTTTGCTTGCCATCCCCTGTGCTCAGCATACGGCGGTTGGCACCGGCTTCATCAATCACATCTATCGCCTTATCCGGCAGAAAGCGATCCGTAATATAACGGCTGGATAATTCAACCGCCGCCTTCAGTGCATTCAGGCTGTATTTAACATTATGGTGTTCTTCAAAATTACTTTTCAGGCCTTTTAGAATATCAATGGCCTCGCTAATGCTGGGTTCTTCCACATCGATTTTCTGAAAACGGCGGGCCAGCGCATGATCTTTTTCAAAAATGCCGCGGAATTCCTGATAGGTAGTGGAGCCGATGCATTTCAGATCACCAGAGGCCAGCATGGGCTTGATAAGATTGGAGGCATCCATAACGCCACCGGAGGCTGAACCGGCACCGATAATGGTATGAATTTCATCAATAAACAAAATCGCACCGGGATTGTCGTGCAGCTGTTTTAGCACGCCTTTTAAGCGTTTTTCAAAATCGCCCCGGTACTTGGTGCCGGCCACCAGCGCCCCCAGATCCAGGGAGTAAATAGTGCAGTCAGCCAGCACTTCCGGCACTTCATTATCGACAATTTTCTTGGCCAGACCTTCCGCAATAGCGGTTTTGCCTACACCGGCTTCGCCTACCAGCAGGGGATTGTTTTTGCGACGGCGGCATAGAATCTGGATAGTGCGCTCGACTTCCGGATGACGACCGATTAGCGGGTCAATTTTATTCTGCCGGGCCTTTTCATTCAGATTAACCGAGTAGTTTTCCAGCGGCTGCTTTTCAGATTCTGTATTGGCCTCTTCGATATTTTCAGATTCGGAAGTTGATTCATCATCCGATACTTTTGAAATACCGTGGGAAACATAATTCACAATATCCAGACGGCTCACATCCTGTTGATGTAATAGATAAACCGCCTGAGACTCCTGTTCACCAAAAATGGCCACCAGCACGTTGGCACCGGTGACTTCTTTTTTACCGGAGGACTGCACATGGAAAACCGCCCGTTGCAATACCCGCTGAAAACCCAGTGTGGGCTGCACTTCGCCGCTTAAGGCCTCATCAAACACCGGGGTGTTTTCCTCAAGATACTCAGACAGCTCATTTTTAAGCTGAAACAGATCCGCACCACAGGCTTTGAGTACAGAATTAGCACTGGCATTATCCAGTAGAGCCAGTAATAAATGCTCTACTGTAATGTACTCGTGCCGCTTTACTTTAGCTTCATTAAACGCCAGATTTAATGACGCTTCTAATTCCTTACTCAACATAATATGCCTCTTTATCTATCACACACATCCCTGATCTACGCTTCCTCCATGTCACACAGCAACGGATGCTGGTGTTGTCGGGAATAATTATTCACCTGTTCAACCTTGGTTTCGGCAATCTGGTGGCTGTATTCGCCGCAGATTCCCTTGCCGGATTTATGTACCTGTAGCATAACCCGGGTTGCCGATTCCACATCCATGCCAAAAAACTGGCTTAATATTTCCACCACAAACTCCATTGGGGTGTAATCATCATTAAGTAATATTACTTTATATCGTTTGGGTGGTTTGAGTTTGGGACGGGCCTGTTCAACCGCCAGGCCGCTTTCATCATCCCAGTCTGATTGCTGATCGCTCATTGCTTTATCTCAAAGTGTAGTTCATAAATATTCAGGATTCTTTAAAAATACCAGACAGCCATAAGCTGCGGTGACAATAACAAAATGCTAAAGGGAATTCAGAACCTCTGCCTGACACAGCCCCACTACCCACAGGATAGGACAACACAAAAGCCCTTTCATTCCCTATACGTCATTTCACCAGCTATTCTATCATCTGGCCACAAGTGGAAGCCATGATCTGTAGATTAATATGTAGGGGCAATAACAGTATTTTAAATGCCTGACATTAAAAACAGAGCAGACTACACTAACACCCTTATGAGCCAATTTACCCTTACATTTACTATGCTGACTCTGTTCTGCCTGTGGCAGCAACCCGCTTTGTCGGCGAATAGCCTGCTATCCGAATATGACCCGGCTGTCAGCGTATTCCTGTTTCAGAAAAAAATGGCTGAAAAGGGAATGGCTCTGGCTCAATACAAACTGGGCATGATGTATGAAACCGGCTCCGGTATTCCCGCTAATCTGCAAACAGCGAAAACCTGGTACCGGAAAGCCGCTGAACAGCATTATAAAGCGGCACAAAACCGGCTGGTATTTCTGGAAATCAAGGAAAAAGGCTACACAGAACAGTACCGGGACTGGTTAAAAAACCTTCGTCATGATGCCCGCTATGAAGATGGTGAAGCCTTGTTTCTGCTTGCTCAACTATATGATGCCGGCATAGGCGTCAAACAGAATAAACAGCTGGCATTAAAGCTATTGAAAAAAGCCTCCGCCGCTAATATTGCAGGCGCTGAAAGCGAGCGTTTGCGAATCGAGCTCTGGTTGCAGAAAGAAGCCCGAAAAAAAGAAAAAACGATTGTTAGCGCCCCCCGGAAAAAACAACGAGCGACAAAACAACACAGAGAAACCGCAAGCGAAAGACAGGCAAGACTGTTAAAGCGAAAACGCCAGTTGCAACAAAATGCCATAGAGCAACAGCAGCAAGCCCTCAGACAATACTACCAGCAACAGCAAAAAAGCAGGGCAACACCCCAGGCTACCATAATAAGAACCCAGCAGAATCAGCCTCCTGCCGCCCAGGACAATAATACAGACAACAACGATATATGCGCTGGAAGCAATCGCTTTCTGGAAACCTGCCGCTAAACATTGCAATATATTAACCTTGTTCGTGTTGTTTATATAAATATCGCTCAATTAATTGAATTTACATAAATTTCATCCATACTCATTGGTCTCAATATTCAGAAATTACGGAACTGAGGTTTATCATGCTGCAAAAATACAGAAAAATTATGGCTATAGGCCTGGCACTGAATACCCCTGCCCTGCTTGCCGCAGACTATGAAATCAACACCTTCCTTTCTATTGGTGGTGCGATTAGTGATGCAGACGGTGCTTATTTGCAACAGATTTCCGACCATGTCACCATGGAATATGATTCAAAATACGGTGTAAACCTGCGAACCCAACTCAGTGACGATATTGAAGGTGCAGCCCAGCTGCTGGGCAATGGACGAGATGGTAGATTCGATATGGAAGTGGAATGGGCTTATGTCAGTTACGCCCTGAACGACAGCCTGCGTTTGAGAATTGGTAAATTAAATCTGCAAACTTTCCTCTTATCCGACTATGTTGAAGTGGGCTTTCTATACCCCTGGGTACGCCCGCCGGAAGAAGTCTATGGTCTGAACCCCATGCGTAATTTCCCTGGTGTTGAACTCATGCACACAGCCAAATTTGGTGATACATCCTTAACCAGTCAGTTTTTTATTGGTTCAGCGCAGGTTGACATTT
>JALTRC010000556.1 GCA_026998145.1 Gammaproteobacteria bacterium | reverse complement strand
GTATCCACCAATGTGGGATTTTATTATATGGCCAATGCGGGTGGTCGCCTGACGGGTACGGTTTTGTCGGGCGCTTTGTATCAAAGCCTGGGTTTAACGGGCTGTTTGGTGGCATCTTCGATCTTTATTTTGGCAGCGGCGGGTTTATCGATTAAATTGCCGGTTGGGGATTGAAAGCATAATTTGCGGACTAACTGCTTTTAGATTTATAAAAAGAATCCTCCGAAAAACAATATAAATTCTCAAGTGGAAAACATTATGAGCCTACAATGCGAAAACACATCACGCCCATCAGATGATATGGGATTCTTTGAACGCTATTTAAGCGTCTGGGTATTTTTATGCATTCTGGCCGGCATTGGTCTGGGGCATTTTTTCAATTCCACATTCCAGCGCATTGGCTCACTGGAAATTGCCAAAGTAAATTTACCTGTTGCCACGCTGGTGTGGTTTATGGTGATTCCCATGTTATTAAAGGTGGATCTTCGTGCGCTTAAGGATGTTACCCAATACTGGCGCGGTGTTTCAGTCACCCTGTTTATTAACTGGGCCGTTAAACCCTTTTCCATGGCCGCTTTAGGCTGGTTATTTGTGGCGGGATTATTTCGGCCCTGGCTGCCGGAAGATCAGATTAACAGCTATATTGCCGGGCTGATTATTCTCGCAGCAGCGCCCTGTACCGCAATGGTATTTGTGTGGAGTCATTTATCCGATGGAGAACCCCACTTCACCCTGTCACAGGTTGCATTAAATGATGTGATTATGGTTTTCGCCTTTGCTCCCATTGTGGGATTTTTACTGGGACTGGCATCCATTACCGTGCCCTGGGATACCCTGCTGCTTTCGGTGCTGGTATATATTGTGGTGCCATTGATTATTGCCAATATCTGGCGCGGCTGGTTGTTAAATCACGAACAGGGAGAAGCCCGTTTACAGAAAGCACTGGATACCATGCACCCTGTTTCTCTGCTGGCCCTGTTGGCGACACTGATTTTATTATTCGGTTTTCAGGGTGAACAGATTATCAAACAGCCGTTGATTATTGCCCTGCTGGCAGTACCCATTTTAATTCAGGTGTTTTTTAATTCCGGCCTGGCCTATTTATTAAACCGTGCAGTGAAATCCCCTCACAGCATTGCCGGGCCTTCCGCGCTAATTGGTGCCAGTAATTTTTTTGAACTGGCGGTAGCCACAGCCATTGCATTATTCGGCTTTAATTCCGGCGCTGCACTGGCAACGGTAGTGGGCGTATTGATTGAGGTACCGGTAATGCTAATGGCGGTTTCAATTATTAAACGCAGCCAGCACTGGTATGAATCGGCAACGGGGATTTCCAGAACAAGATAGCGATAAAAAACGCAAACAAAGCACCCGCTCTGTTTGCGTTCTTTTAAGATACGACTCAGTCAAAGCTACCCCAGACAAAACGGTAATTGATTCCCGCCATAGTATAGGCAACAGATAAACTGGTTACTTTTGCCGTACCACTTGAAGGATCCGCCGTAAATATAGTGCTCGGATTATACCACTGGTAGTCACCACTAATATTAACGGTGCCGCTTAACAAACCCTTATTATCATATTGAATAAACGATGGTGCTTCCGATGGTGACGGATTATAAAGAGAATAATCTACCAGATTAACAAATGAGTCGTACACCAGCTTATCCGTGCTAGCATCATCCGCAACATCTTCATAACTTGATGTATCAGGATTATATCGCTGCCATTTAATCTCAATAGATAAAATATGAAACGCATCAGCAGGGTCCGTATTCACTTTCACCAGTGGAATAAAATCTACGGGTATATTGAGCGGTGAGTAAACAGGTTTTGCCTTGTCAAAATCAAAACTGGCCAGCACATTGCCATCCTGGCGCAATTCCCACAAGCCGGATACTGATGTTTTAAATCCCCCTTCACCGGTGGGGAAACCCATCTGGAAACCATTCGGATTCTGTTCAATATTCATGGTATCGTTATAACAATAATCATTATTCCGCGTCATATTATTATTCAACATACCCTGGGCCGCATCATAAATAGTACCTGACATATTTACCGTAATACTCTCGGGTGCATATAGCCCATATTCCACACTTCCATCACAAATATCATTCAATGAAAGAGACGTATCATTTGTGGTTAAAGTGTACTGGTTTCCTTCATAAAAAAGGTCATCCGAATTTGAGAATGTATCATTCAAGGTATAAGCCAGCGGCCCCGTCCAGGTCGGTGATGGAACTGGAAAATAAAAGACACCAGTGGAAGCATTATAATTTAAATAGGCGTTGGCAAGATGCTGATAGGCATCATCATATTTTGCCATTTGATTCAGGTCCTCCAGGGTGAAATTCATATGCTGAGCCACATCCTCAGTATTTTGATCCGCAACTGCATATTGCAATTGTGCCCCCGCTGAGACGGTACCCAGACTAATGGAATTGCCGCTCATCTGTGTTGCGGGAAAATCAACCAGGGTGGTATCACTATCCGTTGTACCCGTATCAGTTGTGCCCGGAATAGTGACATAAGCCACCACCTTATCAGCCGCTGCAGTGGCCGCTGAATTAACCAGCAACAGCACCCAGTCATAATCGGTGGTGATAT
>JALTRC010000555.1 GCA_026998145.1 Gammaproteobacteria bacterium | reverse complement strand
ATGCACAGGCACAGATTAAACACCTGGCACAACAATTAAAAAATATTCCACCTCTGCTGGAACTGAAATCGGCTGTGGATAATTTACTCAACAAGATTACCACCCAGCAATTAATTCCACTGAGCCGGGACATGGATAATTCATTGCTGCTTATTTTTAACCTGCTATTTAAAGATGCAAAAGATTTTTATCCCATTGATCTTAAAATTGAAGAGCAGCCTGCATCCGGAAAAAATAATAAGAAAGACTGGCTGGTCAGTATTAAATTTGAATTTTCATCCCTTGGGCTGATTCAGGCCCGGGTGCATTTACTGGACAATCAGATATCAACATTTTTTCAGGCTGAAAAAAAACACACCGCCTCACTCATTCAGCAACATTTACCTGAACTGGACAGAGCTTTTCAACAGGCCGGTTTTCAGATTATGCAACTGAATATTGAGCAGCATAAAATAAACCAGCAACCGGAATATCCTGACAGCGTACATATACTGGATGAAGATGTATGAAGCACAAAAATCCACAACCCATTGCAATTGCGCTGGAATATGACGGGGACAATGCACCGCAAATTACCGCCAAAGGTAGCGGCAGTGTGGCCGAAAGAATTATTGAAATTGCCAGACAGAATAATGTATCCCTGCATGAGGACAGGGATCTGATCGAAATACTGGCCCAGCTGGAACTGGGTGATGAAATACCGGAAAGTGTTTATCGGGCTGTCGCAGAAGTGATTGCGTTTATTTATATTCTAAAAGGTAAATTCCCCAAAAACTACACTCACAATAACAATCATTCAGACGACCATTAGCCAACTAAAAACAGCAAATAAAATTACTAAGGATATATCGATATAATGAAAGACAATTGAACTGTTACGAGAAATGGGTATTGATTATGTTCAGGGATACGCCATTTCAAAGCCCATCCCTGAACTACCTACGCATCATTAGCTTTTTTTATCTGCTTCTGTAAAAAGTCTTCAATAATCTTTCTTGGAATAATACCCGCCTGCTTAGCCAGCACTTCCCCTTGCGGGCTCACTACCATAATGGTTGGCGTACCTTCAAGACGCCCCAGACCCAGACGATCAAAAATTCTGGCGCTAATAAGAAGATTGGGAAATTCGATCATATTATTATCAATAAAATCTTTCACCTGTCCGGCCCTGGCATAACCAAAACTGGGGTAATCCAGCACCAGCCCCAGCACAGAAAACTTTTTCTTATCCATATCGTCATACATCATCTGTATGACAGGCATCTCTTCAATACAGGCCGGGCATTTTGGCCCCCATACAACCACGACCTGCCATTTGTCATGCCCCAGATATTCATAAAGTGAATGCTCCTGGCCCTGCACATCTTTCAGCTTGAGGTCTGGCAATTTGCTTGCCCATGCAGACAGGCTCCCTGTTAATAATAAAAAAGCTAACAGAGCGGCATAAAAACTTGATAATTTTTTCATGGAACAGGAACTCGCAGAGGGAAGTTCGTGATAGACATGACAGGGGCGAAAGAGTTCAATAATTGAACAACACTCAGCCACGCAATAATTTTTCAAACTCGGCTGCCGGCACAGGCTGGGAAATCAGATAACCCTGAATAACATTACAGTCATATTGCTGCAAAAACCCATACTGCTCTTCTGTTTCAACACCCTCGGCAATGACTTCAAGATCCATACTATGGGCCATAGCAATAACTGCACGGGCAATAGCCCCATCAGACTGTTTGCCTTCAATATCCTTTACAAAAGAGCGGTCGATTTTTAACACATCCAGGGGAAACTGATGTAAATAACTCAGGGACGAATAACCGGTACCAAAGTCATCCATGGATAGATGCACGCCCAGTTGTTTTAGCTGGTGCATTTTTCGAATGCTGTTTTCCGCATCCTGCATGGCAATGGTTTCAGTTATTTCAAGATCAATATACTGTGGCGGCAGTGTAGACTGTTTAATACTGCCAGCTACTATATCCACCAGATCATCCTGCATAAACTGCCGGGCCGACAGATTAATACCCACCTTCAGCGGATAGCCTTTATCATGCCATTCACGGGTCTGCCGCACCGCTTCCTCTAACACCCATTTGCCTAAAGGCTGTATGAGGCCAGTTTCTTCCGCCAGCGGGATAAAACGTACTGGAGAAATAACACCCTGCTGGGGATGGTTCCAGCGCACCAGCGCTTCCATGGCAATAATCCTGCGGCTGCTCACATCCACCTGGGGCTGATAAAACAGCTCCAGTTCATTTTGTTCCAGCGCCTGCCGCAAATCAGTTTCCATACGCAATCGGTCAGTTACCCGCCGGTTCATATCATGGGTATAAAAACATTCCTGATCCCCGCCCTGGGCCTTGGCCTTGCGCATGGCCGCATTGGCGGACTGCATTAAACCTTCCGGCTCTATATCATCATCGGGGTAAATTGCCACACCTAAACTCAAGGTCAGGTAAACCTGTTCATCCAGTAAATCAAAGGCATTATTTTTAAGCCCCTGACGAAGGTTTCGGATCAGGGCATCAATTTCATCTACGGAGTTTAAACTCTCCAGCAGCAGGGCAAACTCATTACCGCTGATACGGGAAACCGTATCCCCTTCCTGTATAA
>JALTRC010000554.1 GCA_026998145.1 Gammaproteobacteria bacterium | reverse complement strand
ACGCGGAGGCAAAACAGCTCAGCAAAGGGGATCATCAGATTCACCTGGAGCTGGATCCGTCTGATGTGCGCATTAAGGGCATTGAAAAGGAAATTTACAGTGCCTTTAATAATCTGGTGACCAATGCTCTGCGCTATACCCAGAAGGGTGGCGAGATTACCATTAGCTGGCATGTGGACGAGCAGGGCGGGCGTTTTAGTGTGAAGGATACGGGTGCCGGTATCAGCGCGGCTCATATTCCCCGCCTCACCGAGCGTTTTTACCGGGTGGATGTGGGACGCTCCCGTTCCAGTGGCGGCACAGGTCTGGGGCTGGCGATTGTCAAACAGGTGCTGCGCCGCCATGATGCGCAACTGCGTATTGAAAGCGTGCTGGGCAAGGGTTCGGAATTTAGCTGTGTGTTTCCGCCAGCGCGGATCGAGGTTCGGGATTTGCCCAAGTCGGCCTGAAGCTCCGGCTATTTTATATAGCCTCCCCCTTTTTCAAAGGGGGATTAAAACCCGTCAGCTTTAAATCTTCTATCAATACCGTGTTTTTAACTTAAACAATTTCAAATCTCCCCCGGCCTCTCTTTGCCAAAGAGGGGGGGCTAACACCATTAATGACAACCTTGGGGAAATATTACAGCTCTGTCACGATTCTGTTACACATCCTTCATAAAACTGTCATATTTCATCTGCATACTGTCATTATTATTTAACCCAATGGAGAAATCCTGATGATATTCAAACGTATTTTAACTGCCACAACGGTTGCGGCAGCCCTGTTTACCGGCGTTGCCCAGGCGGCTGCCAAAGTAGACTCCTCTCTGGCCGATTATAAAGCGGTGAGTGGCGTGTCCGGCAATCTGTCCAGTGTGGGTTCCGATACGCTGGCTAATCTGATGACTTTCTGGGCAGAAGAGTTCAAGCGTCAGTATCCCAATGTGAATATTCAGATTCAGGCGGCCGGTTCTTCTACTGCGCCACCAGCCTTAACGGAAGGGACTTCAAACATTGGCCCCATGAGCCGTAAGATGAAAAGCAAGGAGCTGGAAGCCTTTGAAAAGCGTCATGGCTATAAGCCAACAGCCATTCGTGTGGCTCTGGATGCGCTGGCGGTTTATGTCAACAAGGATAACCCAATCAAGGGGATGACCATTCCTCAGGTGGATGCGGTTTTTTCTGCAACCCGTAAATGCGGTTATAAAGAAGACATTACTAACTGGGGTCAGCTGGGCCTGACCGGTTCATGGGCAAAGCGTCCCATTCAGTTGTACGGTCGTAACTCTGTTTCCGGCACCTATGGTTATTTTAAGAAGAAAGCTCTGTGTAAAGGCGATTACAAAAATAATGTAAACGAGCAGCCAGGTTCCGCCTCTGTGGTACAGTCTGTGACCTCTTCATTAAACGGTATCGGTTATTCTGGCATCGGTTATAAAACATCCGGTGTTAAGGCGGTGCCTTTAAGCAAGAAGCCCGGCAAGCCATTTGTACCGGCCACCAGTGAAAATGCCCTGAACAAGCGTTATCCTTTATCCCGCTACCTGTATGTGTATGTGAATAAGCATCCGAATAAGCCGCTGCCTCCGCTGGAGCGTGAGTTTATCAAGATGGTTCTGTCGAAGATCGGTCAGCAGGTTGTGGTAAAAGATGGCTATATTCCGCTACCCGCCAAGATTGTGAAAAAAGAACTGGCTAAGCTGAAATAATCATCAGTGGTATCCTTGATGCCAGGGGCCGTCTCTTAAAAGAGACGGCCTTTTTTGCTGTTTGTAACAAAACTGTCATAAAAGTGAAATAAAATAGCCCCATGAGTGAATCAATACATAAAACCCGCAGCTGGCATCAGCAAAAACGCAGCCTGATTAATAAACTGGCGACCTGGGGCATAGGTCTGGGCGGTCTGGGCGTTATCTTCGCTATTTTGCTGATTTTCTTTTATCTGCTGTGGGTGGTGATGCCCATATTTGAGCCGGCAGAAGTCAAACCTTTACAGCAGTTTGAACTGCATGATTATTCGGCGGGCAAACAACCGGATGTGTATTTGTCCGTGGATGAAAGTGGCCAGATGGGGCTGCGTATCAGTAAGGAAGGCAGTATTCAGTTTTTTGAAATGTCGGATGGCCGGCCGGTATTATCGGAGAACCTGGATTTGCCTGAATACTCCAGCATCCTGCAGGTGGTTGAGCTGGGCGGTGCCGATAATATTCTGGCGCTGGCCATGGATAATAGCTGGGTGATGTTTGTGGGGATTCGTTACCGGGTGACGTTTGAAGGGGATCAGCGCAAGTTAATTCCCGAGCTGAGCTTTCCGTTTGGCGAAGAAGCCATCGAGCTACCCAATATTAATTCCCTGGTTAAATTTGCGGCGGCAAGGGATGATGATCAGCTGACGCTTGCCGCACTGGACAGTGATGGACAGCTACTACTGCAACAGTATGAAGTGGAAGACGGGGATGAGCTGGCCGAGCCGGAAGCAGAAAGCCTGCTGGATGTTTCCATCAATGCACGGTATCTGCTGCTGGACCCATCGGGTAAATGGCTGTATCTGGCGGATCAGCAGGGGCAGCTGCTGTTCTATGATGTATCTGATCTGGAAGATGTGCAGCAGATTGATCAGATGCTGCTGGTTAAAC
>JALTRC010000553.1:1813-7806 GCA_026998145.1 Gammaproteobacteria bacterium | reverse complement strand
CGTTACACCATTACCGCCAAAAATATCGGTGTGGAAAATTCCGTGAACACATTGCTGCGGGATCAGATCCCCGCCAATACCACCTATGTGGCCAATAGCACCACCTTGAACGGTGTGCCGGTGGCTGATGTGGCGCAGGGGGTATCCCCGCTGCAGGATGGCCTGATTATCCATGCACCGGAAGATAACACGGCCGGCTTTATGCGCGCCGATATGGATGCGCAGGCCAATAATACGGCGACCGTGACCTTTGATGTGGTGCTCAATGAAGGGCTGGTAATAGGGGCGGTGATTTCCAACCAGGCCTATGTGACAGGCGAGGGCGCCGGCTCCGGCCCCTATCCTGAACAGCCTTCCGATGATCCGGATACGGTGCTGAGAAACGACCCCACTCAGGATGTGGTGGGCAATATGCCGATTATCGATGCCCAGAAGACAGTGGAAATCATTCAGGATAATGGGGTGGCCGGACAGGTGGATGTGGGCGATACCCTGCGTTATACCATTGTGGTGGCCAATACGGGTATCGCTGATGGCACAGGTGTGGTGCTGCGGGATGATCTGCCTGCCAATACGGATTATGTGGCCGCCAGCACTACCTTAAATGGCATTGCGGTGGCGGATGATAACGGCCTGCCGCTGGCTTCGGGCATTGATATCAGCAGCAGTGATTTAACGCCGCCGCTGCCGGATCCGGCCGATGGCACCCTCAAACCGGGGCAGGCGGCCACCGTCACCTTTGATGTGACCGTGGCGGCCAGCGCCGTGGCAGGTGATGTGATCAGCAATCAGGGCTTTGTGTCCTCCAATGAGCTGCCTACGGAAGCCACAGATGAAGACGGCAATGATGAAAACGGTGACCAGCCTACCGAAATACTGGTGGGCAGCCTGAGTGATTTACAGGTCACCAAGGAAGTCTTTGTGGTGGGCGGTGGTCTGGCTCAGGCCGGTGGCACGCTGGAATATATTATCCGCGTCACCAATACGGGAGGCGTGGATGCCAATGGTATTGTGCTCACCGATCCACTGCCGGCCGGGGTGTCCTATGTGCCCGGCTCGGCCCGTTTGAATGGTTCCGCCAGCTTTATCGGCATTGGTCTTGATGAACCGGGCAGCGAGCTGCGGGTGGATTATGACGCCATTATCAGCCAGAGCAATGTGGAAGTGCTGGAGCCGGGGGAAAGCTTTACGGTCAGCTTCCGGGCGCAGATCAATACGGGGCAGATCGAAGGCACATCCATTGTCAATACAGTGAATGTGGTGTGGACAGAAATGAATGCCCCTGTCTCCGATTCGGCGGCCATTGATATTGGCGGCGCGCCGGGTGTGGGTGTGTTTGGTGGTCATGTGTGGCATGAAACCGGCCGGGAAACGCCGGTGCAGGCAGATCAGGGCATAGACCCGGATCTGTCCGGCTGGACCGCCCAGCTGCGCCTGAACGGTGATGTGTATGCCAGCGAAGTCACCGATGAAACCGGCCGCTACCAGTTTATCGGCTTGCCGCCCAGCGCCGCCAGTGGCGGGGACTATGCCATCCGCTTTATTCCCCCCGGCGGCAGTGACACCAGCGCCTCCATGGGCCCGGCGCTGATTGATGCCAATCATGTGAATGCGGGCATCAGCGGCCCCATGCGCATCGATGCCATGACCCTGGAAGCCGGTGAAAACATTCCACAGCAATCCATGCCGGTAACACCTAATGGCATTGCCTATGATTCCATTGTGCGCACGCCGGTTGCCGGGGCGCGGATTTCACTTGTACAGGCTAATGGCAGCCCGCTGCCGTCTGCCTGTTTGCTGGCCGGTGCCAATCAGCAGGGGCAGGTGACGCTGGAATCCGGCTTCTATCGCTTTGATGTACAGCCCGGAGCCGCCGGCTGTAATGTCAGCGAATATGCCCTTGAGCTGGTGGAACCTTCCACAGGCTATACTGCCGCGCCATCGGTGATTATTCCTGCCGGTCGCACAGGGGTGACCCAGCTCAATGTGGGCGCCTGCGCCGCCAATGACATGCTGCCTTCAACTGCCGCCTGTGATGTGCAGAACTCGGCCTTCCAGCCGCCGGTGGAAGTGGATCTGCGCACCGATGCCACCGAGCAGTTCCAGGGCACAACCTACTTCCTGGAATTCCGTCTGGATGGCAGCTCCGGCTTTGCCTTCAATAACCACTTGCCATTTGATCCGGTGCTGGAAGAGGCGGTATCCATATCCAAAACCACCCCCATGGTGAATGTGATCCGCAGCCAGCTGGTGCCCTATGTGATTACTCTCACCAATGAAATCAATGCGCCTTTGCGGGATCTGGATTTGATTGACAGCTTCCCGCCGGGCTTTAAATATGTGGAAGGTTCCGCCCGTCTGGATGGGGTGCAGATTGATCCGGAAGCGGTGGGACTGCAACTGATCTGGCGGGATCTGTTCTTGAATACCAGCTCCACCAGCACCCTGAAAATGCTGCTGATTGTCGGCTCTGGTGTGGATGAAGGGGAATATATTAACCGTGCCCAGGTGCAGAATAATCGCACCGGCGGCAATGCATCCGGCGAAGCCTCAGCCACTGTGCGGGTGGTGCCGGATCCCACCTTCGACTGCTCCGATGTGATCGGCAAGGTATTTGATGATAAAAATCTTAATGGTTATCAGGATGACGGCGAGCCGGGGCTGGCCGGCGCAAGGGTAGCCAGCGCCCGCGGCCTGCTCACCACCACCGATGAATATGGCCGCTTCCATATTACCTGTGCGGTGGTGCCGGATCGGGATAGAGGTTCCAACTTTATTCTCAAGCTGGATCCCCGAACCCTGCCCAGCGGTTATCGGCTGACCACGGAAAATCCCCGAGTACAGCGCGCCACCCGAGGCAAGATGCTGAAGTTCAACTTTGGCGCGGCCATTCACCGGGTGGTGCGTCTGGACATGGCCGATGGAGTGTTCCGTCCGGGCAGCACCGAGATGCGCCCCCAATGGACATCCCGCATTGATCTGCTGCTCGAACAATTGCAGAAAGCCCCGTCCGTATTGCGTCTGGCCTATATGGGAGACGTGGAAGATGAAGCCCTGGCCAATGAACGTCTGCAGGCGGTGAAGACACTGATCGAAAAACGCTGGCAGAAATTGAATTGCTGCTACCGGCTGATGATTGAAACCGAGCTGTTCTGGCGTCGCGGGCATCCGGCTGAAAAAGGAGAGCAGCCATGATGTTCCGCTTGCTCAAATTCTGGATGCTGGTCGCCTGTGTATCGGTGGCCATGGCCGATGAAAAGGGCCAGGATAAAAACGGCAAAGGGGAAACCGAGTCACCGCCGCTGCATCTGGATGCTCATCATTTAGGGGAAAATACCGAGCAGATTTCAAATCCCAATGCAACCTTTACCCTGTGGATTCAGGATGAAACCTTTTTCCGTCCGGCGCAGGAAGACAGGGTGGAAATCAAAAAGGTACTCAAGAAAGAAGCCAAAACCTTCAAGCTGAAAAATGCCATCAGGCCCATTGGTTTTAAGGCGGGCAAGGCGGATATTCCCGACAGTCTGGTGGAAAAACTGCGGGATGTATTAAAGCAGCTCAAGAACCGGCAGAATGTGCGCATTCATTTTATCGGCCACACAGATAACCAGAAACTGGGGCCGGCATCCAAAGCCAAATACGGTGATAATTTAGGCTTGTCCAAAGCCCGCGCCGGCATGGCTGCAGAATTTTTCCAGCGGGAGCTGGATCTGCCGCCGGAAGCCGTATCCTATGATGGCGCCGGTGATAGCCAACCCATTGCCTCCAATAAAACCGCCGAAGGTCGCGCCCGTAACCGGCGGGTGGAAGTGCAGGTGTGGTATGACGACATCACCGAAACCATGGAAGAAAAGAAAGTGGTGGTGGCCGCAGACAAGCTCAATCGCATCAAGGTCTGTCGTCAGGAAGTGGTGTGTAAACTCCATTACCGGGAAGGCAGCGCCAAACGTGCCCGGCTTAAAAATCTGGTGAGTCCCCTACGCATGGAGCCGGGGCAAACGGAAATCCCCGCAGAGTTTATTCGCCAGATCAGGGAGGCTTTTAAAAATCTGAAAGATCAGAAAAATGTGGTTATCCGTTTTGTGGGTCACACGGATAATCTGCCCCTGGAAGATCGTGAGCTGCGTATTTACGGGGATCATCTGGGGCTGTCCAAAGCCAGGGCCAGACGTGTTGCGGTGGCGATTCAGGATGCCCTGCATTTATCCAACCGGCAGGTCAGCAGTACCGGCAAGGGTGCATCACGGCCACTGGCTTCCAATGATACGGCCAGAGGGCGGCGTTTGAATCGTCGCATCGAAGTGGAATTCTGGCATGATGATCCCTTTGAGAAATACACCGCCGATGCCCAGGCCTGCCCGGAAGCGGCTGCGGCTGAAACTGTGACCCTGGCTTATGATCCACCCACCGGCCCTATCAAACCCATCTTCTTTAAAAAAGGTCAGCCGATTATTTCCGATGCCTATGTGCAGCGTTTGCAAAAACTGTTGCAGGAAGTATCAGATAAAAGCCATGTGCGTTTGAGCTTTACCGGTTACACCAATAACGAGCGTTTAAATCGGCGGGTGGCCATGGTTTATGGGGATGATATAGGTTTGTCCACGGCCCGCGCCAAACGGGTGATGGAGAAAATAAAAGCCGAGCTGAAGCTGGATGACAAACAGGTGCAATATGAAGGCATGGGTTTTGTGCATTCCAAAGATGTGGTGAAAACCGGCTTTGTACAGTTTGACAGCTCCCGGGTTGAAGTGGCGATTTTATATGATGAGCTGGCAGTGCTGGATGAACAGGAAGGTCTGGAAATTGAACGCATCAAACAAACGGCCAGCATCCATAATCCTTATGCTCTGAACTATATGCGCATTACGGTAGATGGGGAACCTTTATATGATCCTTATAAAAATCTGGCGGATCTGCAACGCTGCTCCGATGTGGCCCTGAATAAGGCGGATATTCGTTTCCGTTTTGATCGTTTGCATAACAAGCCGCGGCTTAATATCAGTGCCTACCCGCCGAGCATTCCCTATGCGGATAATAAAGACACAGATATTGTTGAAAACCGGATGGTCTTTAAGGCTTACAGTAATTACGCCAGTTTTATTCAGCAATATGAAGTGCGGATTTTTAAGGAGGGTGATTCAACACGGGACGAGCCGCTGACGGTGATTGAATTAAATAAAAATCAGCAGGCAGAATGGCTGCCGAATTTTGATGAGCTGCTGGATGATCGTCCACAGGGCGTGATTAAACTGCAATATGTATTGCGGGTCTATGACAGGGAAAAACATTTTGATGAAACCCGTCCGCAAACCCTCTGGGTATTAAATAATACGGATGAAAAAACGGCGGACATAAAAAAAGAATTATTGATTGCCTATGGTGAAAACCATCTGGGGCTGCAAAATATTCCCCTGGAAGGTGGCACGATTACAGTGGATGGTAAAAATATACCCAAAGATCATAGCGTCTGGGTGGCCGGTGATCCGGTGCCGGTTAATGATGCGGGCCAGTTTGTTTCCGAGCAAATTTATCCTGCCGGTTTTCATACGCTTGAAGTGGCGGTGCTGGACAGGGAAGGCAATGGTGAGCTGTATTTACGGGAAGTGGAATTAAAACAGAGCGACTGGTTTTATGTGGGCATAGCCGATATTACCGCATCGAAAGATAATACCAATGGCCCGGCCTCTCTGGTGACCGGCGATCAGGTCCATTACGATAATGATTTAAGTATCGATGGTCGTCTGGCCTATTATGTAAACGGCAAGTTTGGTGATGACTGGGAACTGACTTCCAGCGCCGATACCCGTGAAGGCCCCTTAAACGAAATTTTCAGTAACTTTGTTAACAAGTCGCCGGACATGTTATTCCGTCGTCTTGACCCGGATTATTATTACCCCACCTTTGGTGACGACAGCACTCTGGAAGAAGGCGCGCCAACCCTGGGCAAGTTTTATTTGAAATTACGCCATCAGGAAAATTACGGTGTCTGGGGT
>JALTRC010000553.1:0-1803 GCA_026998145.1 Gammaproteobacteria bacterium | reverse complement strand
GTCTGGGGTAATTTCAATATTGAGTATCTGCAAAACGAGCTGGCGCAGATTGATCGTGGCCTGTACGGTTTGAATGGTCATTATGAAAGTGATGAGGCTACCAGCTTCGGCGAAAAAGAACTGGTGCTGGATGGCTTTGCTGCCGAGCCGGGAACCGTGGCTGGCCGTGATGAATTCCGCGGCACTGGCGGCTCATTATATTTTATGCGTCATCAGGATATTCTGGTGGGCTCCGAGCGGCTACGCATTGAAGTGCGGGACAAGGATTCCGGGATTGTCATTGGGGTTAAAAATCTGACCCCGGCCATTGATTATGATATTGATTATATTCAGGGACGTTTGCTGCTCAGTGATCCACTGGCCAGTATTGCCAGTGATAATCTGCTGGTGGACAGTGGTTCTTTCAGTGGTAACCCCGTTTTTCTGGTAGCCCGTTATGAATACACACCGGGCTTTGATGATATCAATACACTGGCAGTGGGTGGCAGTGCTGAGTACTGGATTAATCCGCAGATAAAAATCGGTGCCACCAGCAGCCGGCAAAAAGAAGATGCCAATGAAAATACCTTAAATGGCATGGATATTACCCTGCGTAAAAGTGCCGGCAGCTGGTTGAAGTTACAGCTCTCCAATACCACCGGGCAGGGTGCCGGTGCATTAAATTCCAATAACGGTGGCTTTAATTTTACCCAGCTGGATACAGGTTTAAATGCTGACGACTCGGCCAATGCCTATCGTCTGGAAGGCCGCCTGCGTCTGGACGAGTTTATTGAAAACAGTCGTGGTAACAGCAGCTTTTATATTCAGAAACGGGATGCGGGTTTCTCTGCGCCAGGGCAGTTAACCGCAACAGAAATCAATCAGTTTGGTGCCACGGTCGATATGTTTGTGACATCAAAAATTAAAATAAAGGCCAAGGCCGATAAGAAAGATCAGCCTTTGTCTTTAAATACATCATCACTGGATTTTGATGTGTCTTACAAGCTGGATGAAAACTGGCGCTTCAGTGCCGGTGGCCGTGCGGATACCCGCGAAGATAAATCCATAAATGTTGCTGCCACCCAAAGACAGGGCACACGTTTTGATGCAGCATTGCAGGCGTCCTATGATTCAACAGAAGACTGGATGACCTATGGTTTTGTACAGGGCACGGTAAATAACACCGGTAACCGGGCGCAGAATAATCGTGTTGGTGGCGGCGGTAGTTATCAGCTTAGTGATCGACTTAAGGTGGATGGTGAACTGTCTTTGGGTGGCACAGGTACAGGCGCCAAACTGGGCACGGATTATCTGGTAAGCGATCGCAGTAATGTGTATTTGAACTATGCACTGGATAATGAGCGCAGTTTTAATGGTTTGCGCTCACGGCGGGGCAATATGGTGAGCGGTTATCGTAACCGTTATTCCGATAGCGCCAGTTTATATGTGGAAGAAAAATATTCTCACGGGGATATTCCCACCGGCCTGACCCATGCCTTTGGTGTGGAGCTGGCCCCTGATGAAAACTGGAACTACGGCGGCAGTTTTGAAATGGGTCAGCTGCGTGATGATCGATCCGGCACCGAGATTGCCCGCAAGGCCATGGCTTTGACTCTGGGTTATGGTGTGGGCCGCTCCAGCTTTGCCAGTGCGCTGGAATACCGGATTGATAATACCACCAGCGCCGATGGCACAGAGGCTGAACGCATCAGCTGGCTCACCAAGAACAGCATGAAGTATCAGTTAAATCCCGACTGGCGTTTTATCGGTAAATTGAATTACTCTGACAGCAAGAGTTCCCAGGGGGATTTTTATAATGGCAAG
>JALTRC010000552.1 GCA_026998145.1 Gammaproteobacteria bacterium | reverse complement strand
GCTTGCTGATGCGCTGGATAATCTCCTCAAGACGATACTCATCAGCGTTGATGCGCTCATCTTTTTCCATCACCTTAAAGGTATCCAGAGTGAAGCCGTTATCGGTGGACATGACCTGGGCATCCACCACATTCAGCCCCAGCTGATCAATGCTGGCAGCAATATTGGCAAACAGATTGTCGTGTTCCCGGGTGTAGATAAAAATCTCAATCCGGCCCGTGTCGCTAAGCAGGGCGTCAACAATGCTGTCATCGTTCTGGTGGTTGAGGATTTTCTGGCTGTGCCAGCTGGCTTCCAGCGGCGTGTGGTGGAGAAAATAATCATCGGTAAAATGCTGCCACAGGGCCTGCAGCCGTTCCGGTGCTATGCCTTGATTTGCCAGCTGACGGGAGGTGGCGGTTTTGCATTCCTGAATGGCGATTTCCCGGGTGGCCGGGTTATCCAGCCCCATGTGCAGGGTATTGGATGCCTTGTGGTACAGCTCCGATAGTAGATTGTCTTTCCAGGCATTCCATTGTTTGGGGTTAGTGGCGCGAATATCACACAGGGTTAGCAGGTAAAGGTGATCCAGATGGGCTTGATCGATGACCTCTCTGGCAAAGGCGGAGACAATTTCCGGGTCACTGATGTCCTTGCGCTGGGCCACCATGGACATCAGCAGATGCTTGCGCACCAGCCAGGCCACCAGCTGGCAGTCATCCTCGGGCAGGCCGTGTTGACGGCAAAATTCATAGGCATCCTCGGCGCCCAGTTCCTCATGACGGCCACCGCGACCCTTGGCAATATCATGAAACAGGCCAGCCAGATACAGCAGCTCCGGTTTGTCCAGATGGTGGAAAATACCGCTGGCCAGGGGGAATTCATGGGCAAAGTCGGGCACCGACAGGCGGCGCATATTACGCAGCACGAACAATGTGTGCTGATCCACCGTATAGGCGTGGAACAGGTCATACTGCATGCGCCCGACAATCTGGTCGAAGGCCGGGATATAGGTGGCCAGAATGCCGTAGCGGTTCATGCGGCGCAGCTCATGGGTGACCCCCCGGGGCTGTTTGATAATGTCGATAAACAGTTTTCTGGCGGTTTCCGACTGGCGGAATTTGTCATCGATCAGGTGGCGGTTTTCCCGGATCAGGCGAATGGTTTCCGCGCGCACGCCGCAAATATCCGGGCGCATTTCCATAATCAGAAACAGTTCCAGCAGGGCCGTGGGGTGCTCTTCAAACATCTGCGGATAGCGGGCTTCAATATAGCCGTTGCGCAGCTGGAAGCGGTTATTGAGCAGTTCCGGCTCCTGGCTGTCGTCTGCGTATAAAATGGCTTCACGGAACAGTTGCAGCAGCATTTCATTGAGCCGCTCCAGCTCCATTACCGTGCGGTAGTAGTGCTGCATAAACTGCTCGATGGCCAGATTGTTTTCCCCGTCCTCATAGCCGAATAGCTGGGCCAGTTCCCGTTGCAGGTCAAATAGCAGGCGGTCTTCCCGACGACCGCTGAGATAATGCAGCCCCAGGCGAATGCGCCATAGCAATAGCTCGCCTTCAATCAGGGTGTCATATTCTGCCGGGGTAATGAAATTGTGGTCGATGAGTTCCCGCAGGGTGCGCACGCCAAAATGGCGCTTGGCGACCCAGCCGATCATCTGTATATCCCGCAGGCCGCCGGAGTTTTCCTTGATATTGGGTTCCAGGTTGTAGGCGGTGTCGTGATACTTGCGGTGACGCTTGATCTGTTCGTCCAGTTTGGCCTGGAAAAAGGCTTTTGAATTCCAGATTTTATCCGGGCCTGTGGCTTCTTCCATGGCTTCCAGCAGGCCTGTATCGCCGGCCAGATAGCGGGCTTCCATAATATTGGTGGCCACGGTAATGTCGTCACGGGCTTCGTTGATGCAGTCGGCAAGGGTGCGCACACTGTGGCCGATTTCCAGCTTGATATCCCACATCAGCATGACAAACTGCTCGATGGAGGCCTGGGTTTTATGGGAGGCGCTGGCATCCAGCAGCAGCATCAAGTCAATATCGGATTTCGGGTGCAGTTCGCCGCGGCCATAGCCGCCAACGGCCAGCAGGGCAATGGGCTGGTCCTTGTCCTTAAAGCAGAATTCAAACACATAGTGCAGCAACTGGTCGATAAAGCGGGCGCGGCCACACACCAGATCCAGGGTATCCGCATTATCCTTGAATGCCTGATAGAGGGCCTCATTGCCATCGGCAACGGCTTTTTTAAACACCGGCAGTACATTATTGGGCTGGTTGGCCAGCGCCTGTTCAAAGGCATCTATGTCAAAAATACAGTGATCGGCAATAATCAGGCTCACGGGCAATTCCAGTTGTAGGGGTTAACAGATACTAGATAGTTTCGTCAGAACGCAGGGTTAATACTTCATAACCATCGTCAGTGACCAGAATGGTGTGCTCCCACTGGGCCGACAGACTGCGATCCTTGGTGACTACTGTCCAGTTATCTCCCAGCACTTTCACATCCCGCTTGCCCACATTGATCATGGGTTCGATGGTGAAGGTCATGCCCGCTTCCAGCTGTACGCCGGTGCCGGCCTGACCATAATGGAGCACCTGGGGATCTTCATGGAATTTTTTGCCAATGCCGTGGCCGCAGTATTCCCGCA
>JALTRC010000551.1 GCA_026998145.1 Gammaproteobacteria bacterium | reverse complement strand
CTGCCAGCTCTGAACATTTTAAATCTGGAGCGGGAAACGAGATTCGAACTCGCGACCCCAACCTTGGCAAGGTTGTGCTCTACCAGCTGAGCTATTCCCGCAAAAGAGGTGCGTATTATAAGGAACCTTTCGCCTGTGTCAATTGTAAATCTGGATATTTTTTGGTTTATTTTTCAGGCACTTAATTTTCGTGCTTAATTTCATCCCAGGCTGCTTTTAAATAAATAAACATGGATACCAGTGTCAGCACCGCGGCAATCATTAACAGGCCCATGCCTACCGGATAGGTGGGCATGCCGAGCCAGTCGTCCCGGTATATCAGGAAGATAATGGCGAACATTTGTGCGGTGGTTTTGGCCTTGCCGATCATGGAGACGGAGACCTTGGATTGCAACCCCAGGCCGGCCATCCATTCACGCAGGGCGGAGATGGTGATTTCCCGGCCGATAATAATAATGGAGGCCAGCACCACCCAGATATTATCGCTGTACACACTGACCAGCAGCACCAGCGCCACGGCAACGATCAGTTTATCGGCCACCGGGTCTAAAAAGGCGCCCAGTGCCGATTGCTGATTAAGGCGGCGCGCCAGAAAGCCATCCAGCCAGTCAGTTAGTGAGGCGGCTGCATATATCCAGGCGCTTACGGGCCGCGCCCATGGCTCATCGATCAGAAACACCAGGATAAAAACCGGGATCATGCCGATGCGGATAAGTGTAATTGTATTGGGTATATTCAAATGCATAGTTTTTGTTATTCCGAGCGCAGCACATCATAAATCATTTGCGCCATTTTGCTACTGATACCGGGCACTTTTGCCAGATCTTCCACGCCGGCCTGCTGTACCCCCTGCAGACCACCGAAATGTTTTATCAGACTCTGGCGACGTTTGGGGCCGAGGCCGGCAATGGATTCCAGGGTGGACTGGCGACGGCTTTTGGCACGTTTGGCCCGGTGACCGCTGATGGCAAAACGGTGGGCTTCATCCCGGATATTTAACACAAGATGAAAGGCTACTGAGTTCTGGGGCAGGTACACATCTCCACGGCCATCACTGAATACCAGCTTTTCCAGCCCGGCCTTACGGCCCTCCCCCTTGGCCACACCAATCAGCAGAATATTATCAATTTGCAGCTGATCCATCACCTCTACCGCCTGGCGCAGTTGCCCCTTGCCCCCGTCTATAAACAGTATATCCGGCAGTTTGGCCTCATCTTTTTTCAGTTTGGTATAGCGACGTTGCAGTGCCTGACGCATGGCAGCGTAATCATCACCCGGTTCTATGCCGGATATATTAAACAGCCGGTAGTCCTGCTTGAAGGCGCCTTCCAGGGTAAATACCACGCAGGATGCCACGGTTGCCTCACCCATGGTGTGGCTGATGTCAAAACACTCCAGCCGCCCCGGTAACTCATCCAGTTGCAGGGCTTCCTGTAAGGCTTCAAAGCGTTTGAGCATACCGGCCCGAGAGCTGAGGCGATTATGCAGGCTTTCCCCGGCATTTTTCAGGGCCATATCCAACCAGCGGGCACGTTCGGATCTAACCTGTGAGCTGAGACGGATTTTGCGCCCGGCCTGCTCGCTGAGTACCTGTTGAATTAATGCCTGCTCCGGCAGTGTATGGCTGATAATAATTTCCGCGGGCAGATCCCGTTGCAGATAATACTGGCTGATAAAGGCCTGCAAAATTTCATCTTCATTTAAGGATTCCGGCAGTTTGGGGTAGTAGATGCGGTTGCCCAGATTGCGCCCTTGCCGAATATAAAACACCTGAATACAGGCCTGGGCGCCTTTGGCCACGCAGGCGACAATATCCAGATCCTTTTCATCCCCGGAGATATACTGCTTCTCCACCACCTTTTGCAGCACGCGAATTTGATCCCGGTATTCGGCGGCTTTTTCAAATTTCAAATCAGCCGCCGCCTGCTCCATTTGCGCTACCATGTCATCAATGAGCTGATGGCTTTTACCTTCCAGAAACATCAGCGCCCGGTCAATATCACGGCGATAATCCTCAGCTGAAATAAAGCCGACGCAGGGGGCGGTGCAGCGTTTGATCTGATACTGCAAACAGGGGCGGCTGCGGTTATTGAAATAGCTGTCATCACACTGGCGGATTTTGAACAGCTTGTTAATAAAATTTAAACTTTCCCGCACCGCGCCCGCATTGGGATATGGCCCCAGATAGCGGCCCTTTTTATTACGCGCTCCCCGGTGTACCACAATCTGCGGAAATTCGTCTTTATCGGATACATAAATATAGGGATAGGATTTATCATCCCGCAGCAGGATATTGTATTTGGGGCGAAACTCCTTAATCAGATTACTTTCCAGCAGCAGCGCCTCCCCTTCCGTGTGGGTAATAATCACTTCGATGTGGTCAATCTGTTGCACCAGTGAACGGGTTTTCACCGACAGCCCCGTGCTGCGAAAATAACTGCTTAAACGCTTTTTAAGATTTTTGGCCTTGCCCACATAAAGGATTTCACCGGCTCCGTCATACATGCGGTAAACACCCGGCTTGCTGGTGACCGTTTTAAGGAAAGCCTTTGCATCAAAAGCCGGTGTTTCAGAAGGGGTATTGGACATGATTGTTTAAAAACAAATAAAGCTTATTAAAATATTGT
>JALTRC010000550.1 GCA_026998145.1 Gammaproteobacteria bacterium | reverse complement strand
ACAAAAAAGAAGCCGCTATTGTTGAAGTTAACTGTGAAACTGATTTTGTTTCCGGTGGCGATGAATTCAAGGAATTCACAACAGCGGTTGCCGAGCGTGTGTTAAAGGATTCACCTGCAGATATAGATGCCCTGCTGGCCATGCCGATTGCCGATGGCAGTGAGCAGACTATTGAAGAACGCCGTAAGGAAATGATTGCCAAGATTGGTGAAAATATTCAGGTGCGCCGTTTTGAACGTGTTTCTACTGACGGTACTTTTGGCTCATATAATCACGGTGTTCGTATGGGCGTACTGGTTGAAATGGAAGGTGGCAATGATGAGCTGATTAAAGACATCGCCATGCACATTGCGGCCAGCAACCCAACCTGTGTTGATGAGTCTCAGGTTCCTGCTGAAATGCTGGAAAAAGAGAAGGCCATCTTTGTTGCCCAGGCAGAAGAAAGTGGCAAGCCTGCCGAGATTATTGAAAAAATGATTGGCGGTCGTATTCGCAAGTATCTTGCAGAAATCACACTGTTAGGTCAGGCCTTTGTTAAGGACCCGGATCAGACAGTTGAAAAACTGCTGAAAGCTTCTGATGCAACGGTTAAAAGTTTTTACCGTTATGAAGTTGGCGAAGGTATCGAGAAGAAGACTGAAAACTTTGCTGATGAAGTTATGGCGCAGATTAACGGTTAAGCCATATAGCATCATGGGGTAAAATAAAAAGCCGGGAATTCTGTTCCCGGTTTTTTGTGTCAGCAAAATGAATATTGAGTTCTGATTAGAGAATTTACTGAAGTTATCTAATCAGAGCCTTTTATAAAATATAACGACAGTGGACAGACTATGACAGCGCAAACTCCTCTCTACAAACGTGTGTTACTGAAACTCAGCGGTGAAGCCCTGATGGCGGATCTGGATTATGGCATTGATGCGGATATGCTGAAGCGGGTATCGGCGGAAATTAAGCAGATTGTAGAAGCGGGTGTTGAGGTGGCCATAGTGATAGGCGCGGGTAATATTTTCCGCGGTAAGGGGCTGGCCGATTCGGGCATGGACCGGGTTACCGGCGATCACATGGGTATGCTGGCAACGGTAATGAACTGTCTGGCTCTGCAGGATTCTATTGAGCGTCTGGATGTGCCCTGCCGGGTGATGTCGGCCCTGGCCATCGATCAGGTTTGTGAAACCTTTGACCATCGGGTTGCAGATCGCCACTTAAGCAAGGGGCGTGTGGTGATTTTTGCCGCCGGTACCGGCAGCCCGTTTTTTACTACCGACAGTGCAGGTAGCCTGCGTGCTATTGAAATCAGGGCGGATGCCCTGATTAAAGCCACCAAGGTTGACGGTGTGTATGACTCTGATCCCATGAAAAATCCGGATGCCAAACGCTATGATCAGCTGAGTTATGATGAAGTTCTGCATAAAGATCTAAAAGTTATGGATGCCACGGCGATTGTGTTATGCAAGGAACAGAATATGCCGTTGCGAATTTTTAATCTGGGTAATCCGGGGGATCTTCCCAAAGTTGTATTTGATTCCAGCATTGGAACCAGTGTTGTTCCGGGAGATAAATAATGATTAATGAAATTATTAAAGATGCTGAAAGCCGTATGAAAAAAAGCATCGAATCACTAAAAAATGAGATGAGCAAAATTCGCACCGGTCGTGCCCATCCCGGTCTGCTGGATCAGGTGATGGTTGATTATTATGGCAGCCCAACACCAATCAAACAGGTAGCCAATGTGGTTGTTGAAGATGCCCGCATGTTAAATGTAACGCCCTGGGAAAAGCCGATGGTGGCCGCTGTTGAAAAAGCCATTTTAACGGCCGATCTGGGCCTGAATCCGTCAACTAACGGTAACTCCATTCGCGTACCCATGCCGCCACTGACAGAAGAGCGTCGCCGTGATCTGGTTAAGGTGGTTAAGCATGAGGCCGAAAATGGCCGTATTTCCATTCGTAATATTCGTCGTGATGCCAATGGTGATATTAAGGATCTGTTAAAAGAAAAAGAAGTGTCAGAAGATGAAGCCCGTAAAGGTGAAACGCAGATTCAGAAACTTACCGATAAGTATATTGCCGAGGTTGACGAGATGCTGGCGGCTAAAGAAAAAGAAGTAATGGAAGTATAAGGCCGCAGTGGGATTAAGCGAAAATAAACCAATGCAGCCCAGGGCCAATCCTCAACATATTGTTGTGGTAATGGATGGTAATGGCCGCTGGGCCAAAAAACGTCATCTACCCAGAACCAAAGGACACTACGAAGGTGTTAAGGCAACCCGTCGCCTGGTTGAAGCCTGTGTTAAAAAGCAGATACCGGCCTTAACCATCTTTGCCTTTAGCAGTGAAAACTGGAAACGACCTGAGCAGGAAGTTTCCAGTTTAATGTCATTGTTTGTCACCACCTTGCAATCTGAGGTTGAGTCTTTGCATAAACAGAATATTCGTGTCCGCTTTATTGGCGAATGCTCTGCCTTTCCTGAAAAGCTCCAGAAAAAAATCAAACAGACCCGCCAGCTCACCGAAAATAATACCGGGCTGCAATTAAATATTGCGGTGAATTACGGTGGCCGTTGGGATATTGCCCAGGCCTGTCAGACGATTGCTCGACAATTACAGCAGGGTGAAATTAGCCTTGAT
>JALTRC010000549.1 GCA_026998145.1 Gammaproteobacteria bacterium | reverse complement strand
CCCACGGCATATCGGGCAGTATGAGTCGCAAAGGTGACTGCTGGGATAATGCGGTCGTTGAAAGTTTCTTTGGAAGCTTAAAACAGGAACGGGTTCAGTGGAAAAACTACCAGACTCGTTATGAAGCGCAGCAGGATATACTGGAATATATTGCCATGTTTTATAACCATGAAAGGCTGCATTCGTATCTGGGTTACATGAGCCCGAATGCATTCGAACAGAAATTATTGGAAGTGGAAAAAGCGGCTTAACTGAGGTGTCACAAAATGCTTGACCACGTCAATGTTTTTAATCCGTCCAGTTTTATGCATGATTATGGATTCGCCTGTGATTGTATTAAGGTTTATACTTAAGGAAGCTCTGAATAATTCATGAACTCACATTTCGCATCTCAATTCTCCTGCTTCTGCGTTGCGAATCTTCGCAATAGCTGGCTATTACGTGCGATTCGTCGCCTTGAATCAGAAGAATTGAGATACAAACTGTTTCGTCCAGAATTAATCAGAGCTTCCTTAAAAAATCAACTGATTATCTGGTTTGAATGGATAAACTCCTGGTTTTCAGGATTATATTAGATCAATAAAACGGTAATTTATATGAGTGTTCTAATACTTGTACGTCACGGCCAGTCAATATGGAATCTACAGAATCGTTTTACTGGCTGGGTGGATGTATCTCTTAGCCGAAAAGGCATGGAAGAAGCTGAACAGGTTGGCAAAATGCTTTCCCATACCAATATAGATGTGGCTTTCACATCCGTTTTATTGCGCGCACAGGATACTCTATACGAAATTCTCAAGCATAATGTGTATTGTCAGCAATATGTTCGTGTACATGAAAAAAATCAGGAACGTTACGAACACTTTACGGCTTTAGCCGGTGATGAGGCCGAGTTAAAAATTTTTATGTCAGAAAATCTTAATGAACGCTTCTATGGAGATTTACAGGGGCTCAATAAAGACAAGGTGAGGAAACAATTTGGCGCTGAGAAAGTGCATCAATGGCGACGAAGTTATGATATACCGCCACCCAATGGTGAAAGTCTGGAAATGACAGCCGAGCGTACCATGCCCTACTTCCATCAGTCTATTGTTCCGCAATTGCATGACAATAAAACCGTTCTGGTCTCTGCTCATGGCAATTCGCTACGCGCTATTATTATGCACATTGAGAAGATGACACCCGCAGAGATACTCAATTATGAGTTAGCCACTGGCGCACCTCATATTTATGAATTCGATGAGAACTTACAAATCACCAATAAAGAAATACTGACTCGTGTGCTATGAGAATTTTTATAAATGCTCCAGCAATTTTTTCATAATATCTTCAGACCATTCTGGTGGTAAGTGCCCATGGGTATACCCCACATAATTATCAAATGACCATTTCATTAAATGAGGTAACGCACCACTGGTAACAATATCTCGTGTGCCACCATACAGGGTGTCTGTTAAAATAAGGGTTGCTTCATGTCCACCGCGATTCATAATACAGAACACTTCCGGCTTAAATTCAGGTACTTCAACTTTTTCACCCAGCTCCAACGCAATTTTACTGGCTGCAATTTTACCCTGCATGGCCGCTATGTGACCTAACTTAGGCTGTGACAGTGCGTTACAATCACCGGCTGCAAAAATATTTCCATGATCAAGATGCTGCATGGAATTATCTGTTGGCATCCAGCCGGCTTCATCCCCCAGCCCGGAATCTCTGATAAAGTCGGGTGCCGCATGTGGCGGCAATACAATTGTAAAGTCACTCTCCCATTGGCTGCCATCAGAGAATTCCACATGATCTGCATATACGCGGCTAATCTCCTTATTAGTGGCCACGCTAATTCCTGCTTCTTCAAGCAATGATTCGAATGCTTTATGCACCTTTGGCCCCACATCTTCAAAAAATATTTCGGCCGGAGAAAATATTTTAATCGTGCTTTTATCTCGCAGATGATGCTTTTTCATAAAGAAATCCAGCATAAACATGGCTTCACCTATAGGGCCTTCACAGGCTGCTTTTAATATAGGGGCCTTAACGCGAGTTCCCTGCTTTGTGGGGGCAGAACCAATTACAATATTTCCACCCTTAAAGTTTTGTAATGCTTCCCACAAATGGGATGCATGAACTTCATCACATACGGAATAGCCAAATTCATCCAGACCTTCTACTGCATCATAATCATGCACCGCACCGGGTGCGACAAGCAAATAATCGTAGTTTAAACTGTTGCCATCTTCGAGAAGAACCTGATTCAACTCAGGTTCAATTTTTTTAACCCTGCCCTGATGGAATACAGAATTACGGGAATTAACTGCATGGTTTAGTGGAAACAGCGCGTGGGAAGCAGGCTTACCGGTAAAGGCTACCTCGGGCATCGTTGGGCGGTTTACGCTATTGCTGTTGGCATCGATTAAAGTTATGGCAGCATGGTTTCCCAGGATATGTTGTAAATTATGCAGAGCTGTCAGACCGGCAAATCCACCACCGATAATAACGATATGGGCTTTGTCTTTATTTTTATGTGTCATGTGATTTCTCTTTGTTATATTTAATTTCAGTGATGCTTCAACTTCAGTTTTAACGGCTAATTCTGTTCTATCTCACAGGCACTGAGCTATATGTCCTCAATCCCACGGGTCTTTAAATGACTAATAATAGTTGAATCGCTTCTGTTTTTTGACGTTGCGGCTTTCATAAAAACAACCACACTATCAATATCGCGTATGACGTATTTAAGCCTGTCATTATCCGGGATAGATGCTTCAATACAGGCAAATGCATTATCCATCAGATTTTTATCATTTCGTGCGATACCGACGGCATAAGCCAGATAATTGGCAAGGCCATCATGGCGTAAATTAATGTGCTTTGCGAAATCAGCCCATGTCTTTAGCCACCTTTGCCACTCAATATTAGAAAGCTTGCGGCCATCAAGATGCAAGAACAACGTTGCACTAATAAGATCATCACGCCAGTTCCAGTCGGCTACTTTTTCTTTGCTCCTTGCCGTTTTTATTGCATGGCCGTGAAAGTTCAGGCAATGATCGCATTGATAATAACAGGCAAGTACATAGGCAATATATTCCCGTTCAAGGCGGCTTAATTCAAAGGGGGCTGATTCCCCAGGAACGCCTTCAAATACCAGTTGATGAAGTTCATTGAGCACATCATTAAATGCCCATCCAAGCAGTGGTGTTCTGGATTTATTCATAATCTTCATCCTGTTTAATACTATGTTGATTAGTCAGCATAATAATAGATTTGACTAATATAATATGAAATACAAACCTATTGATAGAAACATTGCCAAATAACCTGTAATTAAAAATAATATTGTAAACTTTGTTGTGTTATTTGTGCTCTCATGTCTGACATATATCTTGTATACGATCAATCTTGCCATTGATCCAAATAAACCACCTAGCCCACCTGCACTTGCCCCCCACAATAATGCCTGCCAGTTTTGAGTGTATTCTGCAAACAATAATGTTGCTGGAACATTACTTATTATCTGGCTTGCTAAAGCGGAAAAAAGAAAAACATGACCTGAATGATTTATTTCAGGAATTAAAAGCATTTGTAGATTATCAGCTATACCAAAAAACAACAAAAAAGTAATGAGAAGCGTGTAGTCTACCCGCAAGGCTTTTCTGTCGAATATAATGGCAAAAATAACGACAAAAACGGCCATTATAGCAGGCAGAATATGCAATATTGTTAGGATGATCGTGAAGAGAAATACACCATAATAATAGGCTTTTTGATTAATTTTCTGTATGGCCTTTTTCTGTATAATATGATTTGTTTTTATAAACAGCGATGCAATAATCAGCAAACCAAGAAAGCTTAAAGCAAAAGGTGCAATTGTTGCTATGAACACCTCTGATCTTAAATCATAGAACCAGTAGATAAACAGGTTCTGGGGATTGCCGAAAGGCATTAATGATGAGCCTGTGTTTGCCGCCAGGGACTCTAAAATGACAATAAGTTCTTTTTTATTGATATTGAGAGACAAAGTGACAGGAACAATAACAATTAAAGTGACATCGATTGTGATAAGCATAGAAAGGAAAAAAGTGACAATGACTAATTTTAAGGGTACAAATCTTCCCTTTTCTATACTTTGAGCAATGCGTATAATTAAGCCGCTTTTCTGCAAGCCTGTAACCGCGACAAAAAGAACGAATAACATAAAGACAACCTGCAACTCTTTTTCTGAGTAAACAGGAATATGCTTTGTATAAAGGGTGGTAAGAATAAGCGTAATTCCAGCTGTTATTACAAGCCATTCTTTTAGTACAAAATCAATAAATGAGAGTTGGTTTTTCAAAAAAAAATTGTTATTCCTGAAGGCCAGGTATAGAAAACAATCAATGCCAGGCAAAAATCTCAACCATGATGCACAGTCACCTGCTGTTTTTCACTATGCAAAATATCACAGCACTGTTCTACATATTCCCGTTCCCCATTTACCAGCAATAGAACTTTCCCTTCTTTCAAAGCATTAAGATATTCATTAATAATTTTCCAGGGAATACTTTTATTGTATAAGGCTTTTTTTAGCTTTTGCTGGTTGACGGGTTTAGGTGCTTTATCATTTGAGTCATCAATAAGTGTTTTAAGAATACCGCCCATTACTATAATTGGGCCGGCTTCGGTTGTGTTAACAAAGGCGCTGGAGGTGAAGTACTGGCTGAGCGGATTCCTGCTATTCGCATCTTGTCCAGTGAAAAGAGTATTTTGATGATGGGAAGCATTATCCCTCAGGGGGCTGCCAGGTGCTTGCTTTACACAGGCAATGATAGACAGGTTATCAATCCCCTGTTCTTTATTATGCTGTAACTTTTTTAGCGCCTGTTCTGCATCATTAATATCAGCATAAATAGCAACACAACTGGTATTGAGTGATGCAGACAGGTTTGTTTGGTTGAGGGCTGACATAAGGGATTTTTCAGGAAGTTCTGATTAATTCTGGACGAAACAGTTTGCGTTTAAAATGCGTGGATTCAAGGCGTCGAATCGCAGCCAATAGCCAGCTATTGGGAAGATTCGCAACGCAGAAGCCGCGCATTTTAAATGTGAAATGTGAATTCATGAATTGATTAGAGCTTCCTTAAATATGTGACTGCACCCAGCGCACTATATCTCCTGCCCCCATAGCGCCAGGTTGCCGCGCAATTTCACGCCCATTTTTAAATATGGCCAGGGTTGGGATACTGCGTATACCAAACTGCGCCCCCAGCTGTTGCTCAGCTTCTGTATTGACCTTGGCATAACGCACATTGGGTTCCATTTGCCCGGCAGCCTGTTCAAAAGCCGGCGCCATCATTTTACAGGGCCCACACCAGGGCGCCCAGAAATCCACAACCACGGGAATATCACTGCGGCTGGTATGGGCCTGAAAATTGCCGCTGTTTAATTCCATTGGATGGCCATTAAATAATGGCTGATGGCATTTTCCGCATTTTGGATTTTCACCCATACGTGATGCAGGAATGCGGTTTACTGCATTACATTGTGGGCATACAACGTGTAAGGCTTCACTCATAATCGTTCCTTATATTAAAAACCAGATTCTTCAAAGCGACGTAAACGGCTGCGCAGGCTTTCCACTTCAGCCAGTAAATCCAGTGCCAGTGCCGCACCGGCTATATTCACGCCCAGATCATGCTGTAATCGTAAAACACAGTTTAATCGGCGCAGGCTGCTACCCTGGAATCGCCATTGAGCCGGATTCTCACCCTGGGGTTCAATGACCCCTTCTTCTACAATGGCAATCACCTGCTCAGCCGGAACATGGCAGGCACGGCATAAATCCGCCATGCTCAGTTCCATGCCTTCCTCGACAATTTCACCGGTTAAAATTGAAATAGTATCTTTTGTCATAAAGCTTAAACTCCCAAACGTGCGCGGGGATTAAACGGTACCGCCTTTTCAAACTGGCGATAGGCTTCTTTTGCCTTTTCACTATCCGCTGGTGGTAAGGCGATCTGGATTACCACATATAAATCACCGGGTGATTTAGAGGGTATGCCCTTGCCTTTCAGGCGCATTTTTTTACCCGCAGACGAGCCAGCTGGAATTTTCATCTCAACCGAGCCAGTCGGTGTCGGCACTTTTACGCTGGCACCCAGCGCGGCTTCCCATGGCGCCACCGGTAGATCCAGATAAATATCCTTGCCATCCACACGATAAAAAGGATGGGGCCTGAATTCGATTTCCAGATACAGATCCCCGGCTTCACCCTGGCCGATACCGGCACCGCCCTGTTTCGCCAGGCGAATGCTCTGCCCCTGGTGAACACCCTTTGGTATTTTTACATTCAGGGTACGCTCTTTTATATGGGGCCTGCCATCTGCACCCATTTCTGTGTGCTTGAGTGAAATAGCGCGAGTGGCACCAGTAAAGGCATCTTCAATATCAATGGCGACTTTGGCATGGGTATCTTCACCGCGCATATTAAAACCACCAGACGAGCGCCGACCGCCCCCGGCGCGATTAAAGCCCCGACCATATAAACTTTCAAAGAAGTCGCTAAACTGTTCTGCGTCAGCACCGGTAAAGCCGCCGCCATGGAATTCAAAACCCTGATCCCAGTCAGGTGGCGGATTGAAATCCTGACCGGCTTTCCAGTTGGCACCCAGTTGATCATAAGCGGCGCGTTTTTCAGGATCTTTCAGCACTTCATAGGCTTCGCCCACTTCTTTAAAGCGAGCTTCTGCATCTGCTTCTTTGCTGACATCAGGATGATACTTGCGTGCCAGCTTGCGATAGGCTCGCTTGATTTCATCCTGCGTGGCATCCCGTTTAACGCCGATGATGTCGTAATAGTCTTTATATTCCATCGTTATTTTATTTACCGATTGTTTATCTGTTGTTCAGGCACGGCGCATCGCCGGTGCCCACCTGTTTGCTTTATTAATGATGCCTGTTAATGATTTTTAAACCCCCGCCAGGATTTTTCTACCTGCCTGCATGGTAGAACAGAAAAAAAACAGAAACTGTCACATAGATGACAGCTATTTGGAAATGAAGGGAAATTGGAAATTCCGTATTCCTGCCACCGCAGGAATGACAATAACAGAAATCAGTTAACCGGCTTTGTTTTTGTTTTCCAGATGCTGCACCGCATCATCGGCATATTCCTGCAGGCTTTCCAGATCATCGATATGAGTATGAAATTTATCCTTATGCAATACGCCCTGCTTTCGCCAGTGCTGTAAATGACGATTTACCACCTGGCGTACAGAACCCACCATGCGAGCCAGGGCATCATCGTGTAAATCATGAATCAATTCCAGCTCATAGTCCTGCTGACGAGATTGTGGATGATGGGGCACGATATGGCGCAGTATTAAACGGGCCAGCCGGGTCATGGTGTCATACAGGGCAAGGTCAGTAGCCAGATCTTCCATTTTGCACATCTGCTCACCCAGATACGGCAGGAATGTTCGATTAAATTCCGGGTGCTGATCCAGCCACTGGCGGGCAGCCTGTATGGGCACAGAAATCAATGCGACATCATCCAGCGCAACCGGTTCAATTTCATGGGGGCGGGTATGCAGCAGGGTAACCATATCAATACCATCCCCCGGCCCCAGTATATTCAGGGTAATGCTGCGACCGGTGTTAGGGTTTACCCGAGTAATTTCAATGCGTCCTTCTATTACCAGATAAAACCGCTGCTGAAATATGACCGGATCAAGGTGCACTCCTCGCCGCCAGGTATCTCGCCTGAACAGGCAGAGCATATCATCCAGTAAGTCGTCAGCGAGACCGGCAAACAAAGGTGAGCGAGACAAAACATCTTTACAGTGATGGTAGTATTGCAGATCTCTTTTCATTATCGTTT
>JALTRC010000548.1 GCA_026998145.1 Gammaproteobacteria bacterium | reverse complement strand
CGAAAAGAAAACCGAACAGGATGGCTATAAACGTATTGAACGTGCCCATGGTATTTTCTACCGTCGCTTTACCATGCCTGATGGGGTTGACCCCGATGGTATTACAGCCAGCAGCGATCACGGTGTGCTGACCGTTACCATTCCAAAACAGGAAGCGGTTCTGGCCCGTAAGATTGAAGTAAAAAGCTAGTTCTTTACCGAGCCATTGAAAATACCTTGATGGTTCCGAAAGCCAGTTGCATTGCAGCTGGCTTTTTTGTGTGCCTTAGTTTTTAACCACAGGGTACACGGAAGGTGCACAGAGAAATGATTTTGGGCTTCGCAAAAAAAAGGCCCGCAGATTGCGAGCCTTTTTAAAGTGTCTTCAGTAAAACTTACTGAGCCAGGTAAGCCTCATCAGATGCTTCTGTTACACCAATAGACCATGCGCCACGAGTCTTGGCATGTTCTACCGCTGCATCAATATCAGCAGATGATGCGCCACGCTCAATATCAAATACCTGGCCTGCATAAATCAGGTCGGCATCTTTAATCTTGTCACGGTTGGCTTTATAAATCAGCGGCCACTGGTAAGGGTTGGCATAGATTTCATCTTTGGCTGAAATATTCCACAGGTTATCACCCTTCACCACTTCATATGAATCCGCACTGCCTGATGTACTGGCAGCAGCCGAATCATCAGAACCACCAATCATGCCGTTATCACGTAAACGCTGGGCTTCAAACTTTGCCTGCTTCTGTGCAGTAACTGCCTGAAACCTGGCTTTGTCAGCCAGTTTGATTGCCTTGGCTTCATCACCGGCTTTCATGGCCGCTTCTGCCTTTTTAATCAATTTACCAGTATCACGCCACTCGGCTCCCATTTTCCTGGCTTTGGCATTCTCTTCTTTAGCCGCTGAAATAGCCTGTGCAGCAGTTACCTGACTGGGCTCAGTTGATTCATCCGGTGTAGATGCACAGCCAACAGCCAGGCCGAGTACTAAAGCAATAATAAAAAACGGCCGAGCCATTTGTTTAATCTTCATAAGGTTTCTCCGAAAACGGGTTTCTTTTGTAATTATCCAGACCAAAAGTAGCAACGCCTACCTGAGGTGTCAAGCCTGATGGACTACTGGCGGCTATTATGCCATCAGTTGTGATATACATCATCTTTTACCTGAGCCTTTATTGCAGTATCCTTGCACTCCCCCTCGAATGAACACTCAGGATCAAGCCATGACTGACGCCATTAAAATTTTCCATAACCCCCGCTGCTCAAAATCCCGGGCCACCCTGGCACTGTTAAATGACCAGCAGATTGAGGCTGAAGTGGTGGAGTATTTAAAAACACCACCCAGCACTGAAGAACTGAAGCATATTCTGGACCTGCTGGGGCTGGAACCTCGCCAGCTGATGCGCAAGGGTGAAGCCGAATACAAAGACAATAATCTGGATGATGATAGCCTGAGCCGCGAGCAATTGATTGAAGCCATGGTTAAACACCCTAAACTGATTGAACGCCCCATTGTAATAGCCAATGGCAAGGCTGCCATTGGCCGCCCACCGGAAACGGTTCTGGAGATACTATAAATGGAAATTCTGGTTCTGTATTACAGCCAGGGCGGCACCACGGCTGAAATGGCCCAACTGGTGGCCCACGGTGTAGAAAGCGTGGAAGGTGTAGAGGCACGGCTGCGTACAGTGCCGGCAGTCAGCACCGTATGTGAAGCGGTGGAAGACTCGATTCCCGAAAGCGGTGCGCCCTATGCCACGCTGGAAGACTTAAAAGAGTGCGCCGGCCTGGTGCTGGGCAGTCCCACCCATTTTGGCAATATGGCCGCCTCCTTAAAACATTTTCTGGATGGCACCGGCAGCCTGTGGATGTCCGGTGATTTAACGGGCAAACCGGCGGCCGTGTTCACCGCCACCGCCAGTATGCACGGCGGCCATGAATCCACCCTGCTCACCATGATGATTCCCCTGCTGCATCACGGCATGATGCTACTGGGATTACCTTATAATGAAAAGGCATTACTGAATACACAAACCGGTGGCACCCCTTACGGAGCCAGCCGTTTAACCACCGATTATGACAATCGCCAGATCAGCGATGATGAAAAGGCCCTGTGTCAGGCACTGGGCAAACGGGTAGCCAAAACGGCCCGCAAACTGGCCTCTTAAATAAAGCAGATCTTAAATATGCAAGCTATGACTTTTTTCCGCTGGATGACCCTGGTCAGCTATTTTTCCCTGACCGCCTTTATCTTTATTTCCTTAATATGGATAAACCCGCCCGCCGTAGAACTACGCTCCCTTGCCCTGATATGGCAGGTCGGCCCGCTGATGTTCCCCTTAAGGGGCATATTACATGGCCGCGCCTATACCCATGCATGGGCCTCCTATCTCGCCTTATTTTATCTGGTGTATGGGATCTGGCATGTGGGCGGTGAAGCCACCCGCACCTACGGCATGCTGGTCACCCTGCTTAGCATTGGATTTTTTACCGGCTGTGTTTTTTACGCTCGCCTTAAAGGCAAGGCCGATAAAGCCGCTAGCGAAGCTTAATTTGATTTGCATCAGTCCATTACGTGCAAAAACCCATACACTGGCCATATAAGCCGGAGAATTTATAAATGTACACCTTAGAAGAATTAAAAAAGCAGAATAAAGATATTTCAGAACTGCTGGATGTTCTGTCTGTATTAATTGAACACCCTCACCTGAAAAGCAATATGCATGTTTGTGAGATGACCACCCGGTTAAATGAAAAGGTCTGGATGCATCTGGTATTTGAAGACAATACACTCTATTCAGAACTTTCCCGCCACCATAACCCGGACATCCAGAAACTGACCCAGGACTTTCACCAGAGCGCTAAAGACGTTAAGAAGCTGTTTTCCAGCTATGTGAGAAACTGGTGTCACACCCATGCCAATGATGCAGATCATCAGGCATTTGTGGATGAGTCGCGACAGGTATTTGAATTAATCCGCAAGCGCATAGAGCTGGAAGAGAAGGAAATTTTTCCGCTGGTGGAGAAGCATTTTTCCAGTTAAGAAGCTCTGATTAATTTTTTGACGCAAAGGCGCAGAGAACACGAAGCTTTTTATAAACAGAGAATTTCTGTTTCTCTATACAATTTCTTTCGCCTCAGGTTTCATGGTTTAGCTCATACCAGAAATACTTCGTGGCCTTTGCGCCTTCGCGTCAAAGCTTCTAAAAAACCTAAGCAAAAACCGTTTTCACAAACGGAATCGTCAATCGCCGCTGATGGCTCAATGAAGCCTGATCCAGCTTTTCCAGAGTACCCAGCAAATCCCCCAGATCCCGTGAATAATTATTCAGAATATAACGGGCTACCGTATCGGGCAGGTCAAAACCCCGGCTCTGCGCCCGGCTCTGCAAGGCCCGGCATTTATCATCATCATTCAAAGTTTTTAATGCCAGCACCGGCCCCCAGTTTAAACGGGAGCGCAAATCCTCCAGCTGTAATGACAGTTCATTGGGCGGCAGGCTGGATGTAAAAATCAAACGGCTGCCCGCCTCTCTTACCCGGTTAATCAGATTAAACAGCCCCTCCTGCCATTGTGGCGAGCCAGCCACCTGCTGCACATCATCCACACAGATCACATCCATACTTTCCAGCCCCTGCAAAATATCGGCGGGATAATCCATACACTGGGCCAGCGGTAAATAGCTCACAGATAAGGACTGCCGGGCGGCCAGATGACAAACCGCCTGTAGCAAATGGCTTTTGCCGGTAAAGTGATCCCCCCATATTAAAATTTGCCGCTCGCCGGATTCGCTCACCACATCCTGCAACATGGCCAGCACCAGTGCATTATCCCCTACCCGGTAGTTATCAAAGGTAAAGGATTCTTTAAGCTGAAGATCAAGGGTTAGCTGGGTCTGGGCTTGCATTAAACACTCAAATCAGGAGTCGGTTTCATCAAATATGGCGCTGGTTTTATACTGCTCATGGGCATAACGGATCATTACCGCCAGCACCGCCGCCACCGGCAGGGCCAGCAGTATACCCACAAAGCCGAACAACTGCCCGCCAGCCAGCACCGCAAAAATCACCGCTACCGGATGCAGGCCAATACGATCCCCCACCAGCCAGGGGGTAAGCAACATGCCTTCAAATAACTGCCCCACGGCAAAGACCCCCAGCACCGGCAATAGCTGCATCGGCTCATGGCCCTGTAATAATACCGCCACCGATGCAGCCAGCAGGCCGAGGATAAAACCCAGATAGGGCACAAAGCTGACCAGCCCGGCCAGCAGACCAATCAGCAGGGCCAGCTTCAGCCCCACCAGCCACAGGCCGGTGGCATAGATGCAGCCCAGCGCCAGCATCACCATAAACTGGCCCCGTAAAAAGGCTGCCAACACCTGATCCGAATCTCTGGCCAACCGCGCAACCACCGGCTCATAACGGCGGGGAATCAGCTCATCAATGCGCGCCACCAGAAGATCCCAGTCACGCAACAGGTAGAATGTCAGCACCGGAATCAGCACCAGATTCGCCAGCCAGCCCAGCAGGGCAATGCCGGATGAGCTGATGGACGACAGCACCGATACCACTATGCCACCCGCCTGTTTGAAATGCGTATTCACGGATGCTTTCAATACAGACAGATCCAGTGCTTGATTATCCATGCCCAGACGCTGCATCAGGCCGGGCAAGACATCCTGCTGCAAAAGATCAATATAGCGGGGAATACTGGAAACAAGATAGCGGATCTGCTGCTCCAGCATGGGCAGCAGCATCAGCACGGCCAGAGTGAGCGCCGAAAACAGGACGACGAATACAATCACCACCGAAAGTGTGCGGGGCAGCCCCAGATCTTCCAGCCGGTCCACCAGCGGGTCGCCCAGATAGGCCAGCAGAGCCGCCGCAAAAAAAGGCGTGAGTACCGGGCTGAGCAGATAAAACACAAAGCCCAGCAGGGCAGTGGCCAGTAGCAACCACCATTTTTGCGACTCGCTAACACTCATGGTTGCAGGCGATAACTTAACTGATTGGTAGCCGAAGCGGTATTCGTGGCTGTGTCAGTGGGAGGCAGCGGAAGCAGGGTTCGGCCCAGGCCGATCACCCGTTGCAGATCTTCTTTTTCTGCTCTTAATTCCACCGCAAACTGCACCTCGTCCCTGTTCACCTGCTTCGCATAAATATATTTAACCGGTGCCAGAGAGGCCAGATAACGGCTGCTGCGCACATAATCATCCAGCTGATGAATACCTTTTACCTGCACCACCAGCGGCCCTTCATCCATACCACTATCCCGCACCGCAAAGCGGCTGGCGATCTGATCCGTGGCCATATCAATACCACCGGCCATCAACATATTCAGGTCAATGGCCCGCAGCTGCCAGTTTTCCACCGGCTGTTTACCCTGCTGCAAAGACCAGCTCACCTGCCACTGGCCACCCAGCCAGCTCATCCGCCCCAGCAGTATGGCATCCACACCATAACGGGCGCTGGCCTTTTTCACCGGCCCCCAGAAGCCGCCCCATAAATCCACAAAGGCCAGCTCCGCCTGATCTTTTTTATCATAAGCCGGCCAGATCAGCGGCAAACCGCGACGTCTGGCCTCGGTTTCCACCGCCTCCTTAATGGGCGATTTATCCTGCTGGCGCAGCACATAACGGCTGGGGCCATCCCGCACCGCCAGCCATACCAGCACTGCCGGGCGCTGCTGCCCCCAGATGGGCAGATTATTCTGCCGAAGCAATTTTTTAATGGCGCGGGAATTAAACTGTATCCACAAAAGATGCTGAGGCTGAACTTCAGCCGCCCCGCTTGCCGCTGGCGGATTTTGCATAGCTTTATCCAGCGGTAGATAACGATACTGCTGTACATAACGGGATGCTTTGGAAATATCCACTTCCGTAGGCGCAAGACCACTGCCGGACACCCGCACCAGGGTTTCGATAAAGGCCTGCTCAAATGCCGCCTTGCGGATCTGCTTATCCTGGCTCACCACCGGCAGAGAGACTTCATACATATGTTTGACCACCGCGGCCTGAGCCGCAAACGGCAACCAGCAGATGCTAAAAAGTATAAAAAAAGCCTGTTTGAACTTCATATTTCTATCGTGACCCTTGCTGTGAGCGTGTACAATAGCACATCTTTTAAACCCCATCCCAGCCTCAGGTTTTACATGTCGAACACAGATCAAAAATCACTCAGTTATCGGGATGCCGGCGTTGATATTGATGCCGGCAATCAACTCGTTGAAGCCATCAAGCCCCATGTAGCCAGAACCCAGCGCCCCGGTGTGCTGGGCAGTCTGGGCGGTTTTGGCGGCATGTTTGAACTACCGGTGGATCGCTATCAGAAGCCGGTACTGGTATCCGGCACCGATGGTGTGGGCACCAAGCTGAAACTGGCCCTGCAACTGAACAAACACGATACCATCGGCATCGATCTGGTGGCCATGTGCGTCAATGATATTTTAGTGCTGGGCGCCGAGCCATTGTATTTTCTGGATTATTACGCTACCGGCCATCTGGATAATCAGGTGGCGGCGGATGTCATCAAAGGCATAGCCGAAGGCTGCGTACAATCCAATGCGGCGCTGATTGGCGGCGAGACGGCTGAAATGCCCGGCATGTACGGTGATGGGGATTATGATCTGGCCGGTTTCTGTGTGGGCGTGGTGGAAAAAGATGACATTATCGATGGCAGCAAGGTTGCCGCCGGCGATGTATTAATCGGCCTGGCCTCCTCCGGCCCCCACTCCAATGGCTATTCCTTAATCCGCAAGGTGCTGGAAGTCAGCGGTGCAGACCTGCAACAGAATTGCGGCGGCCAGCCTCTGGGTGAGGCCCTGCTGGCCCCCACCCGTATTTATGTAAAATCCCTGCTGGCCCTGCTGGAACAGATCGATGTACACGCCATGAGCCATATTACCGGCGGCGGCCTGCTGGAAAATATTCCCCGGGTGATGCCCGCCGATACCCGCGCACAGATTGATGCATCCAGCTGGCAACTGCCTGCCGTATTCCAGTGGTTGCAGGCCCAGGGCAATATCGAAAGCAGCGAAATGCACCGCACCTTTAACTGTGGTGTGGGCATGGTGCTGGTGGTATCCGCCGATGATGCCCAGCAAAGCATCGACACCCTCAATGCCGCCGGTGAAACCGCCTGGCGTCTGGGGGAAATCGTCAGCTCCAAGGGCGAGCCGGATGTTGTAGTTGCCTGATGCCCCGTTCCACCCCGCTTCCCATTGTCGTTCTGATTTCCGGCTCGGGCACCAATCTACAGGCCATTATCGATCAGATTCAGGGCGGCCAGTTAAATGCCGAAATCAAGGCGGTTATCAGTAATCGCCCCGGTGTTAAGGGGCTGCAACGGGCCAAAGCAGCGGGTATTCCCGCCAGAGTGCTGGATCATAGCCAATACGACAGCCGGGAATCCTTCGATGAGGCTCTTGAGCAGTTGATCGACAGCTACCAGCCGGAGCTGGTCATACTCGCCGGCTTTATGCGCATTCTCACCGCACCCCTGGTAGAACATTACCAGTGCCGCATGCTCAATATTCACCCCTCCCTGCTACCGGATTTTCGCGGTCTTAATACCCACCAGCGGGCGCTGGATGCAGGGCGCGAGCTGCATGGGGTCAGCGTGCATTTTGTCACCAATGAACTGGATAGCGGCCCGGTCGTCCTGCAGGCGGTGATTGAGGTAAACGGGGATGACACTGCCGATACACTAGCCGAGCGCATCCACCAGCAGGAACATATTATCTACCCCATGGTGATCGGCTGGTTTGCAGATGGCCGTTTAAGCTGCAACAATAATCAGGCAATACTGGACGGCCAGCTCATTACTACGCCGCCTAAATGGATCAATCAACAACTTCGGATGGACTAATGGCAGGCAAAAT
>JALTRC010000547.1 GCA_026998145.1 Gammaproteobacteria bacterium | reverse complement strand
CCTCAGTGATGTCATTAGCAAGGTTGAAATCGCCGGCCCCGGTTTTATTAACTTCTTTTTAAATCAGGACAGCAGCCTCTCGGTTGTCACCCGTATTCTGCAACAGGGCGACAACTACGGCTTGAGTGATCTGGGCGCAGGCAAAAAAGTACAGGTGGAATTTGTTTCCGCCAATCCCACCGGCCCGCTGCATGTGGGCCATGGGCGGGGCGCCGCCTATGGGGCCACTGTGGCCGACCTGCTGGCCGCCGTGGGCTTTGAAGTGCACCGTGAATATTATGTGAATGACGCAGGCCGGCAGATGGATATTCTGGGCACCAGTGTGTGGTTGCGCTATCTACAGGCCTCCGGCATTGAGCTGCCCTTCCCCAGCAATGGCTATCAGGGGGATTATATTATTGATATTGCCCGTGACTGTATGACTCGGTTCGGGAACTCACTGGTACGCACGGCCGATCAGGTGATGGCGGATATTCCCGCCGATGAGCCGGATGGGGGCGACAAGGAACTGCATATCGATGCGCTGATTGAGCGAGCCAAAGCACTGCTGGGTGAGGATGGCTATTTAAAGATTTTTGATCTGGGCCTGAACACCATTTTGGATGACATCCGCGAAGATCTGGCCGAGTTCGGCGTAGTATATGAAAACTGGTATTCAGAACGCACCCTGGGCCAGCGGGGCCTGATTCAGCAGGCAATCGAGCGTTTGCAGGCCGCCGGTTATATCTATGAAAAATCCGGCGCCCTGTGGTTCAAATCTACCGAGTTCGGAGATGAAAAAGATCGGGTGGTGGTGCGAGATAATGGCCAGACCACCTATTTTGCCTCCGACATTGCCTACCATATGGAAAAACTGGAGCGGGGCTTTGATCGGGTGATTGATGTATGGGGCGCGGATCATCACGGCTATGTGCCGCGGGTCAAAGCCGCACTGAAAGCACTGGGGGATGATGCGGACAAGCTGGACGTGCTGCTGGTGCAGTTTGCCTCCCTTTACCGGGGTGGTGAAAAGGTACAGATGTCCACCCGCTCCGGCTCCTTTGTCACCCTGCGGGAACTGCGGGAAGAAGTGGGCAGTGATGCGGCGCGCTTTTTTTATGTGATGCGCAAATGCGAACAGCACATGGATTTTGATCTGGATCTGGCCAAATCCCAGAGCAATGAAAATCCCATGTACTATATCCAGTATGCCCATGCCCGGATTTGCAGTGTATTGCGTCAGCTGGATGAAAAATCCCTCAGCCATGATGGAGCCATGGGCGAGCAGAACCTAAATCTGCTCAGTGAAAAACATGAAACCGCCCTGATGACCCTGCTGGCCAAATATCCGGAAGTGGTGGAAAAAGCCGCGCTCAATGAAGAACCTCACACACTGGTGCACTTCCTGCGGGAACTGGCCGCCGAGCTGCACACCTATTACAACGCCCATCAGTTTATTGTGGATGATGACAAACTGCGTAATGCACGCCTGAACCTGATACTGGCCACCCGCCATGTGCTGAAAAACGGCCTGAAACTGCTGGGTGTCAGCGCACCGGATAGCATGTAATTCATGTCCACTTCAAGGGATTTAAAAAACCGCGCCATGTCTGATAAAAAATCCACACCCGGTTATGTATGGCTGCTGGCCGGCCTGGCCATTGGCCTGTTTGTGGCCTTTCTGCTTTATCTGCAAAAGCAGCCCGCAGAGGAAATCAGCTTAAAGCAGGCGGTTATTAAGGAGCTGGCAAAAGTTAAGGCCAAAAACCAGCCCACAACAAAAACCAGCCCGGCGAAAAAAACCGAAACAGAACCCCGCTTTGATTTTTATACCATCCTGCCAGAGCTGGAAGTGTTTATTCCTGAAGCGGAAATCAACAGCAATGCCAAAGAAAATCGCCACTCAGATAAAGCCGGCTCCGGCAGCTCATCCCGCCAATATCTGATACAGGCAGGTTCGTTTCGTAACAGAGAAGATGCGGAACGCTTAAAAGCCAGCCTGGCTTTACTGGGGCTGAGCTCCAAAATTCAGAGCGTAAAAATTAATCAGGATAGCTGGCATCGGGTAAGGCTTGGCCCCTATAAAAATATAAAACCGTTACAAACGGCACTGGCGACCCTGAAGCGCAATAATATTCATGGCATTACCATGGAACTGAAAAACGAATAAACCCATTACAACAGCCTTGAACTCTGTCCGGTTTATACCGGCTGGCCCGTGTATAATCTGCGCAAATTTTAATATGGAAGTAACATGTCAGATTTATTCGACACAAACTGGATGAAAAAATTTCAGCAGGAATGGAACCGGGATCGTGATCTCGCCATTGCCTTAAAAGACATCGCATTCAATGCCATTATCGCCTATGGCTTCCCTGATGAAGAAAACCCTCGCGGGGTGATTACAGTGAATAATGGCCAGGTGGTGGATGCCGGCCCTTATGAAAACCAGCCCCTTAACTGGGATCTGCGCGCCCGCAAGAAACACTGGTATGACTGGTTAAATCGTGAAGTAGGCAAAGCCAGCCTGGGGCTTGCCTATAGCACCGGAAAACTTAAATTCCTCGCCGGTGATTATAAAAGCATGATTAAAAATCCCCAGCTATTCAAACCTTTTGTAAAAAGTTTTTCAGTCATGGGCCGCATTTGAGTTTTAGCCCCAATGTGCTACTTTCAAA
>JALTRC010000546.1 GCA_026998145.1 Gammaproteobacteria bacterium | reverse complement strand
TATTTGATGTGTTACAGGATGCAGTGAGCGTTTTACCCCAGTTAGTTGAACAGCTAAAAGGTAATCGTGAGCCGGTAAGCAATATTTATACTCTCATTGATAAGGCAGAATTACTGGCAAAAAAGCGCCAGGCGGATGAGCCGCCGGTAGCGGCAGAAGAAGAAACGGCAGAATCTGAAGAAGATATTATTATTGATGAAGCCGATGAGCTTGATGGTGACATAGAACTAACCGTTGACGATTCATTTGCCATTGATATTTCAGAAGATGAATTACAGCTGGCTGAAGATAGCCTGGATATTTCTGATGTAGAAGATGATATAACATTAGAAGAGTCGGATGAAACTTTCAGCCTGACGGAAGATACATCAGAATCAGCAGCAGGGCAGGCATTAACTGAAGATGCTGTTGATTTTGATGATATGGATCTTGAAGATGATTTTAATATCGATCTGACTGAAGATCTGCAGGAGCTTCAGTTGGCCATCACTCCGGAACATGAAGAGCAGGACGGTGGTGATGAGCTGGTGCTTGATGAATCGTCAATTAGCATTGACGATGAAGTGGCGCCAGATGAAGAGTCGCTTCTGGTTGATGTCTCTGATGATGAAAGTGTTGAGCTTAAGCTGGAAGAAGAAGCTTTAGAGCTGGAAGAGGAGGCACTTGATCTTGAAGATTCAGTAAGTCCTGTTGAGCCGGAGACTACAGAGGATTTGCTGGCTATCCATGCAGATCCAGTACTGTTTGAAATTTATAAAAATGAATCTGAAGCACATCTGGCACAGTTACGTGAAATGCTTGAACTTCACAATAACGGAGAGCAGAAGCTTACTGCCAGCCCTGAACTTGTTCGCGCTTTACACACATTATATGGCAGTGCCAGAACAGCCGAAGTAGAAGAAATTGCCGAGCTTAGTGGTAGCCTCGAAAAATATGTGCGTGCACTGCAATCAGCAAATCTATCCGATATTAGTGATCAGGGTGTCAGCGTAATATCGGCAGTAACTGAACTTATTGCCTCTATGCTGGATACCTTGTCAGACCCATCGAAACGCCTGCGTTCTGACAAAGCCCTGTTGTCTCAGATTGATGAACTTATCCTGGCAGTCGATAAAGATGATATGGCTTCTGCTGTCAGCATGGAGGTACAGGCATCGGAGCCTGTGCCTGCAGATGAAACAGCAGAAGAAATCCTAACGGAAGAAACACCCGAAGAGCCGGAACAGGAAGAGGCTGCATTTAGTGATTACGGTGATGTTGATGATGAACTGGTTGATATATTCCTTGAGGAAGCTGAAGAATTAGTTGATGGTTGTGAAAACAGTTTACAGCGTTGGGGTAATGATAATTCCGATGTTGAAAGTGTAAATGATTTACAGCGTTTATTGCACACCTTGAAAGGTGGAGCGCGTATGGCAGATCTATCCCCTATCGGTGATCTGACTCATGCACTGGAATCGCTGATTATTGCGGTTAATAATAATCAGGTCAGCTTTTCAAAACCCATGTCAAATGTTCTCAATGATGCCATGGATGCATTGTCGGATATGCTGGCAAATGTAAAAAATCGTGCGCCTATTCCTTCGCCAGGAAAAATGATTCGACACCTTGATGCTTTGCGTAAAGGCGAAGCGATTGAGATAGAAAAAAAAACCCATGAAAACCCCGAAGAAGTCGAATTAGAAGAAGATTTAAGTGACCTGTCTGTTTTGCTGGAAGCAGAAGAGCCGGCAGATATAAGCACTTCTGAAGTACAGCATGAAGAAGTCATTGAGCTGGAAGCCACAGAAGAAAAAATACCAGCACCCCATGAGGACAGCAGCAGTCTCAGCCTGGCCAAAGAAGATACTGTTGAGCTAAATGAACCGGAAGAACATAAGTCCGCTATTTCCCATGAGCAGGTCAGAGTGCGCTCTGACTTGCTTAATACACTGGTTAATAATGCCGGCGAGGTGAGCGTATATCATGCACGGATGGGGCAGCAGGTTTCCAGCTTTTCCCATAACCTGGGCGAAATGGAGCAAACCGTTATCCGTTTGCGCGATCAGCTCAGAAAATTAACCATAGAAACAGAAGCGCAAATATTATCCCGTTACGAAAAAGAATCGGATCAATATGATGTGGATTTCGATCCGCTGGAAATGGACCGTTTTTCAACCCTGCAGCAGATCTCTCGCAGTCTGTCAGAAACGGTTAATGATATAGAGTCCATTAAAGATATTCTGGTCGATGATGTTCGTGATGCTGAAACATTATTATTACAGGAGTCGCGGGTTAGCACCGAACTACAGGAAGGTTTGATGCGGACACGGATGGTCCATTTCGGTGGCCTGGCATCGCGTCTGCGTAGAATTGTAAGACAAACCTCACGAGAGCTGGGTAAAGATGTAAGCCTGGAAATCATCGGTGAAACAACGGAAGTGGATCGTACTGTACTGGATCGAATTATTGCGCCACTTGAACATATGCTGCGAAATGCGGTATCCCACGGGATTGAAAAACCCGATGAGCGTACAGAAAAAGGCAAAGATAGCACCGGCCATATCAGTATCAGTGTAGATCGTGAAGGCAGTGATGTGGTGATAAAGGTTGTCGATGATGGCCGCGGTATCGATGTAAACGCTATTCGTAATCAGGCGGTCAGAAACGGCTTGCTGGA
>JALTRC010000545.1 GCA_026998145.1 Gammaproteobacteria bacterium | reverse complement strand
GGCCCGAAAATGATCCGTCATCTGACCAGCTACAAAATTGGCCAGAATGTGCGTGATGACGGCCCGGAAAGTCACTTGTCCAAGGCGGGTACACCCACCATGGGCGGCACCCTGATTCTGGTGTCCATTGCCATCAGTACACTGCTGTGGATGGATCTGGATAGCCGCCCATTGTGGATTGCCCTGATTGTCACTCTGCTGTTTGGCGCCATCGGTTTTATTGATGATTACAAAAAACTCACCCAGGGCAATAGCAAGGGCCTGTCTGCCAAAGCCAAATATTTCTGGCAGACGGTGTTTGGTGCCGGCGCCGCCATCTTTATTTACCAGACTGCCAGCACGCCGGTGGAAACCAGCCTGCTGATTCCCTTTGTTAAAGACCTGCTGATTCCGCTGGGCTGGGGCTTTGTGGTGTTGAGCTATCTGGTGATAGTGGGCAGCAGCAACTCGGTAAATCTTACCGATGGCCTGGATGGTCTGGCGATTCTGCCCACGGTGATGGTAGCCGGCGCTCTGGGAGTGTTTGCCTATCTCACCGGTAATGTGAATTTTGCCGCCTATCTGGGCATTCCCTATGTGGCCGGCGTGGGTGAGCTGATTATCTTCTGCGGTGCCATTGTCGGCGCCGGTCTGGGTTTTCTGTGGTTTAACACCTATCCCGCACAGGTTTTTATGGGGGATGTGGGCGCGCTGGCGCTGGGCGCAGCACTGGGTGTGGTGGCGGTGCTGGTGCGTCAGGAACTGGTATTGCTGATTATGGGCGGTGTGTTTGTGATGGAAACCGTCTCGGTGATTTTGCAGGTGGCTTCTTTCAAGCTTACCGGGCGGCGGATATTCCGCATGGCCCCGCTGCATCATCATTTTGAATTAAAAGGCTGGCCGGAACCGCGGGTGATTGTGCGTTTCTGGATTATTACCGTGGTGCTGGTGCTGATTGGCCTGGCATCCCTGAAGGTTCGTTAATGGCAGTGGCACTGGACATGACAGATCACCATCACAACAGGGCTTATACCCTGGTCGTGGGGCTGGGGGTAACCGGCCTGTCGGTGGTGCGCCATTTGATGGCCCAGGGGCAGGTGCTGCGGGTGGTGGATAGCCGTCAGCAGCCCCCCGGCGCCGATGTCTTGCAGCGGGAATTTCCCCGGCTGGAACTGCTCAGGGGCGCCTTTGATAAAGATGTATTTCGCCATGCGGAGCAGATTATCTTAAGCCCCGGCGTGGCGCTGGCCGAGCCTGCGGTGCAGCAGGCGATAGAGGCCGGTGTGGAAGTGATTGGTGATATTGAACTGTTTGCCCGTGAAGTGAAAAAGCCGGTGATTGCCATTACCGGATCCAATGGCAAAAGCAGTGTCACCACGCTGGTTGCCCGCATGGCGCAGCAGGCCGGAATGAAAGTGGCCGTGGGCGGTAATCTGGGCGAGCCGGCGCTGGAGTTGCTCGGGCAGGATGCGGATTTGTATGTGCTGGAGCTGTCCAGTTTTCAGCTGGAAACCCTGCACAGTTTAAAACCTGTCGCCGCGACAGTGCTGAATATAAGCGAGGACCATATGGACCGATATGCCAGTTTGAATGCCTATGCCACAGCGAAGCAGCAGATATTTTCCCACTGCCAGAACCCGGTGATTAACCGTCAGGATGTGCGGGTGCAAAGCATGTTGTCGGATGATCTGGAAGCGGTGAGTTTCGGTCTGGATGAACCGGCGGAAGGGCAGTTTGGTCTGCGGGACATCAATGACCGGCAGTATTTATGCAAGGGTCGTCAGCCCTTGCTGGCCGTGGATGAATGCCGCCTGCAGGATAAACACCATCTGGCCAATGCACTGGCTTCTCTGGCCCTGGGTGAAGCGGCGGGTCTGTCCATGGAGGCCATGCTGGCGGCCATCCGGGATTTTGGTGGCCTGCCCCATCGCACCCAGTGGGTGGCGGAAAAGCATCAGGTGCAATGGGTGAATGATTCCAAGGGCACCAATGTGGGGGCAACGCTGGCGGCCATCGATGGGGTGGCGGTGAAAAACAGACTGGTGCTGATTGCCGGTGGTCTGGCCAAGGATGCGGATTTCACCCCCCTGAAAGCCGCTCTGAAAGATCGGGCCAGAGCCGTGGTGTTAATGGGCAGGGATGCGGCGAAAATTGCCGGGGTGCTGGATGAAACCATTAGCCAGCTGTATGCCCGGGATATGAATGATGCGGTACAGCTGGCGGCGGATATTGCCGAGGCGGGGGATACGGTATTGCTGTCTCCCGCCTGCGCCAGCTTCGATATGTTCAAAGGTTTTGAAGATAGAGGCGAACAGTTTATGCAAGCGGTGGCGGCTCTGTGAATATTGTCATGCCCATGCCCCGTAAAGGCGCTGTGACGGTAAACAAGCCGGTTTTTGCGGAAGGTCTGGATAGGGTGCTGATTGTGATCAGCCTGTCCCTGCTGTGTCTGGGGCTGGTAATGATTGCCTCGGCTTCCATTAGCGTGGCGGACCGGCAGCTGGGTTCGCCCTTTTATTATTTCGAGCGTCAGCTTATGGCGGCGGGACTGGGAATGGTGGTAGCTTTTGTGATGCTGAATATTCGTCTGGTGTACTGGGAAAAGGCGGGCATGTTATTGCTGGCGGTGGCCTTTGCCATGTTGCTGCTGGTGCTGATTCCGGGCATAGGTAAAACCGTCAATGGTTCC
>JALTRC010000544.1 GCA_026998145.1 Gammaproteobacteria bacterium | reverse complement strand
CCATCTGGCGGGTGATATTGAAACCCTGTTTTTGACTCCATCGGAAAAAAGCAGTTTTATTTCATCGACTCTGGTAAAAGAGATTGCCATGCACGGCGGTGATGTTTCCGAGTTTGTGGATGCCAGCATTGTGGAGGAGCTGGCAAGTCGATTTTCAGAATAGCCGGTTTTTAGGGTATAATAATCCGCTTATATTGATTGAATGTTCAGGCGGCGTCCTGAGCCCATAATGATTTCAGAGTCGGGAGTATTTGAATGGCGTTAATAATTACAGATGAATGCATTAACTGTGATGTGTGTGAGCCGGAGTGTCCAAATGAGGCCATATCTCCCGGTGACGAGATTTATGAAATAGACCCTAATAAATGCACCGAGTGTGTAGGGCATTATGATACGCCCCAGTGTGTAGAGGTTTGCCCGGTAGACTGTATTCCCAAAGATCCGGATCATATGGAAACCGAAGAAGAACTCATGGAAAAATACAAAAAACTGGTGGGTGAAGCCTGATTCACACCCCATGCGCAAAAAGCTCCGCAAGTCGGAGCTTTTTTATGGCTAAAGGAAAATGCAGAATATTATTCAGACCGTAATTTTTAAACTACAGCCCTATGTGCTGGCCGATGAATTTATCCGTCTGGCCGGGCGACGCTATCACTGGCTCAGTAGCCAACCGGGCTTTATTTCCTATGAGCTGAGCGAAGGGGAAGATGGCTGGTGTGAGCGTATTGTGTGGCAGGATATGGATGCGGCCAGTCAGGCCAGCCAGTTGTTTATGCTGGAAAAAACCTATCAGCAGCTGGAGCTGTTGATTGATGACCAATATACCGGGCTGTTTTCCAGCGTTGTGCTGGAAGGCTCGGCTCCTTAAGGACAATGCCATGCTGCGAATCATTTCTAGCCTGATTTTTTTAAGCCTTATTTCCTTTTCATTACAGGCAAGGCAGGGCGCCGCTATTGCCAGTGCCCATCCTCTGGCAACTCAGGCGGGGGAGCAGATTCTCAGGGCCGGCGGCAATGCCTTTGATGCGGCGGTGGCGGTAACGGCGGCGCTGGCCGTGGTGGAGCCCTATAGCTCTGGCATAGGCGGTGGTGGTTTCTGGCTGCTGCATCATGCTAAAAGCCGTAAAAACATTATGCTGGATGGCCGGGAAAAAGCCCCCCTTGCGGCCCATCGGGATATGTATCTGGATAAGCAGGGCAATGTGATTGCGGGCCTGTCGGTGGATGGGCCTTTGGCCGCCGGCATCCCCGGTGTGCCGGCAGCTATGGAGCATCTGGCCCGACAATACGGGCGTCTGAGTCTGGCGCAGAGTCTGGCGCCGGCGATCAAACTGGCCAAAAAAGGTTTTGTGGTCGAAGAGCATTATCGGCGCATGGCGGCTTTTCGCCTCAAAGCCCTGCGGGCATCCCCGGCTGCGGCAGCTATTTTTTTGCAGAATAATCAGGTGCCGGAAAATGGTTATGTTATTTATCAGCCGGATCTGGCCCGCACACTGGAGGCCATTGCCCAACAGGGCGCTGATGGTTTTTATAAAGGTAAGATCGCCAGCAAACTGGTGAAAGGGGTGCGCGAGGCAGGCGGTATATGGAGCCTCAAGGATTTGCAGCAATACAAGGTGCTGGAACGGGAACCGCTGCAGGGCAAATATAAAAATATGACCATCACCTCGGTAGCTCCTCCTTCATCCGGTGGTGTGGCACTGATTGAAATACTCAACCAGTTACAGGGCTTTCCACTGGCAAAACTGCCTGCCGCCGAGCAGGTGCATCTGGTGGTGGAGGCCATGCGTCGCGCCTATCGTGACCGGGCAGAATATTTAGGTGATAGTGATTTTGTTTCTGTACCCGTCAGGCGTTTAACCGATCCACTCTATGCCGCCGGCCTGCGTGCCAGCACCCATCCCAAAAAGGCCACTCCCAGTGAGCTGCTGCCCGGTATCCAGAAAGACTACCCGGGCACGGACACCACCCATTTTTCCATTATCGACCATGAGGGCAACCGGGTGGCGGCAACCCTTTCCGTCAACTACCCCTTTGGGGCCTGTTTTGTGCCGCCGGGAACCGGCGTATTGTTAAACGATGAAATGGATGATTTTTCCGCCAAGCCCGGCGTGCCCAATGTGTATGGACTGGTGGGGGCAGAGGCTAATGCCATTGCCCCGGGCAAGCGCATGTTATCCAGTATGTCGCCGACCTTTTTACAGACAGATGATCGTCTGGCTGTCATAGGCACACCCGGAGGCAGCCGCATTATTACCATGGTGCTGCTGGGCGCTCTGGCCTTTGAGCAGGGAGCGGATGCCAGAACCATTGTCAGCCTGCCCCGCTATCATCACCAGTATTTGCCGGATAGGATCTTTTATGAGTCTGGAGCATTCACCGGGCAGCAGGTGCAAAGTCTGAAGGCAATGGGGCATAAGCTGACGGAAAAGAAAAATACCTGGGGCAATATGCAGCTGGTGATTCAGGATTTGCACAAGGGCAAGTTGACTGCGGCCTCTGATCCCCGGGGGTTGGGGCGGGGTGTTGTGGTTCCTTAAAGGCTTTGATGCGAAAAAAGCTTTGACGCGAAGGCGCAAAGGCGCGGAGAATTAATGGTGTTTTTTTAAGAATTCTCCTATTTGTAGCGCAGAAGCAGGCGCCTGGATACGAAATGTGGACGCATGGATTATTCA
>JALTRC010000543.1 GCA_026998145.1 Gammaproteobacteria bacterium | reverse complement strand
GGTATTGCCAAACTGCTGGAAAATTCACCGTCATTTGGGCCGGAAATTGTTGCCGGTCTGGCGGCTAATGGGGTGAGCCAGGGAACCGCTGACTTTGAACAGTTTATGCTGGCAGCGCAAACCGTACTGGATACGGTTGATCCCATTAACTACGGCATAAGTGCTGCCAGTAATCATGACATTCTGCTGTTTGAAGTGGTCGGCAATGGCAGTGAGCGTTTATCGGATCAGACGATTCCCAATGGGGTGGCTACTGCACCATTATCCGGTACTGAGCCTTTAATCAATGTGATGGGGCTGACGCAAATAGATCAGAACTCAAGCACAACATCCGGTGATGTGGTGGTGAAATATACCGCAGGACATCACGGTTCAATTCTGACACCTAATGATGCCAATGGTAACGAAGATGCCTTTTCGGCTGCAACGACAGGTGAAATGCATACCAGTGCAGCCAGTTATATTGCAACGGGTTCGGCTGCTGTGGGTGGTGTGAGTAGTGATGTCATTGCGCCAGCACCTTAAAGCTGACTTTATGAAAAACAAGAAGGGCTGCCGCTGGCAGCCTTTTTTGTTTTTAGTTGGTGATGTTTTTAATCCCTCTCGGTCCACCTTTTTCAAAGGGGGAGGTCAAGGCGTGGCAGCTTTTGACTCCCCTCTTTAACAAAGAGGGGCCGGGGGAGATTTTGCTTTAGTCTTTCGGCATTTCCTTAATATAAACATCCTGCTTGCTATAAGGAATCTCGATATTATTTTCCATAAACCGGTGATACACCGCAAAGTGTAAACGATCCAGCACGCTGCCCCGTAGTACCGGCTCATCCACCCAGGCCAGTAATTCAAAATCCAGGCTGGAATTACCAAAATTTCTGAAACGCACTCTGGGCTCGGGGTCAGTGCATACGGAGTTTTCCGCCTCGGCCACCTGTTGCAGAATATCCCGCACCTTTTCCACATCACTGCCATAAGCCACGCCGACTTTTAAACGGATGCGGAATTTTTTGTAGGGGCCGCCGGATTCATTAATAATTTTGGTGTTGCCCATAATGGCATTGGGCACGGTGACTTCCACATCATCACGGGTCAGTATGCGGGTGCTGCGTATGCCAATATGGGTGACTTCTCCCCGCTCGCCGGATTCCAGCACCACAAAGTCACCGATTTTGTAGGGTGCGTCAGCCAGAATAAAGACCCCGGAAAATAAATTGGCCAGGGTATCCTTGGCGGCAAAACCGACGGCGATACCAACAATACCGGCGGAGGCCAGCCAGGCGGTCATATCGATATGCCAGGCGCTGAAAATAAAATAGGTGGCCAGGCCGATAATCAGCAGCAGGGCCAGATTTTCAAACAAGGGTAAAGTCTGACTATTTACAATGGATACATGCTGAGGGTTTTGCGCCAGGCTGCGTAAAATGGTGCGGGCAAAACCTATGCCGAAATAACTCCAGATTAATACCGCCAGGGTAATCAGCAGGGAGTGCAGTAACTGCTGGCCAGATTTTTCCAGTAAAAGATTACCGGCAATGCTCAGGGCAATCAGCAACACACTGTAAAACAGAGCCGGCCGGCTGATAACAATCAGCTGGTTGTCCAGCTGGCTGCGAGTTTTGCTGGCGATATGCATCAGCACCCGGCGCATCATGATATTAATGATTCTGGCGGCAATCAGGCCGGCCAGCATAATAATGGCCGCCTGAAAATAGGGGTTATCGCTGATCAGGGTGAGCCACTGCTGTAGTTGTTCTTTATTCATGGGAGAGAGCTTAACCTAAACAAATGGGGTGATTTGCGAAATTATGCCATAAATCCCCCTCAGTCCCCCTTTGAAAAAGGGGGAAGTTCAAGCGTGACAGGTTTTAACTCCCCTCTTTAGCAAGGGGGGAAGTCCAGGCGTAACAGGCTTTAACTCCCCTCTTTAGCAAAGAGGGGCCGGGGGGAGATTTGAGTTTTCTTTTTACCCTCAACTGGTTTATAGTGCCGCCTTCGACCCATGGCTATGGGAGAGAGCAGCACACCGCTGCCGCCGAAGGCGCAACCGCCCGGAAACGCTCAGGCACATGAACCATAGTCATAGCCGTTATACCGGCAGGTCGGCTCTGGAGAGCGATCAGCAGATCCACCGAAGGGGAACGCCGTCAGGCTTATCTCTCAGGTATCAGGACAGAGGGGCAGTTTTATTTACCAGAGAACTGCGCCCATGAGTCAAAAAACAGTATTATTCAACAAGCACCAGCAATACGGTGGCAAGATTGTCGATTTTGCCGGCTGGCAAATGCCCATCAACTATGGTTCACAGATCGATGAACATCATCAGGTTCGCACCGATGCGGGCATGTTTGATGTATCCCACATGGTGGTAGTGGATCTGAAGGGCGAAAAAGTCATTCCCTTCCTGCAATATTTACTGGCCAATGATGTGGCCAAACTGAAAACACCCGGCAAGGCACTGTACAGCTGTATGCTGAATGAGCAGGGGACGGTGATTGATGACCTGATTGTCTATTACATGAATGACAGCTGGTTCCGCATGGTGGTCAATGCGGGCACCCGTGAAAAAGATCTGGCCTGGATCGGCGAGCAGGCCAAAACCTTTGATGTGGATGTGAACGAGCGGGCCGAGCTGGCCATGATTGCTCTGCAGGGGCCCAATGCCATTGAAAAGGCATTAAAAG
>JALTRC010000542.1 GCA_026998145.1 Gammaproteobacteria bacterium | reverse complement strand
CCCTGTGTGATGCGCATGGTATTCGTCTGATTGAAGACTGCGCCCATGGCCTGGGCAAACGCTGGGATGCTGCCGCCGGCCAGGAAGGTTTTGTGGGCCATCACGGTGAAACCGCCTGTTACAGTTCTCAGAGTCACAAGATTCTCAATTCCGGTGAAGGCGGTTTTATTGCCACCAATGATGAAAAGCTGGCGGCCTATTGCATACTGGCTGCCGGCTCCTATGAAGGTCTGTATAAGCAGCATCTGGCCCGCCCTTCAGATGAAGTTTTTGAGGATATTAAATTTGACGTGCCCAATTTCAGTTTGCGCATGAATAACTTAACTGCCGCAATTTTGCGCCCGCAGATTGAACTGATTGATGAGCGTATTGAATCCTACAAGGCTAAGCATAATCGTCTGCTGGAAATGCTTTCTGCTGTGGATTGCATTCATATTCCCCAGGCAGTGCAGCAGGCGGAGCATGTGGGTGACAGCTTGCAATTTAATTTGCAGGGTTTTGATGAAGTCAATGTGAGCGATTTTATTGCCCGGGCCGCCGAAAAGGGTGTGAAGATTCAGGTGTTTGGCAGCAAGGAAAATGCCCGTGATTTTCGTAACTGGCAATACTCATTTGATGAGCAGCCGCCCATGAATAATACGGCGGATATTATCGACTATGCCTGTGACTTAAGATTGCCGATTACCTTTACCATGGATGATATTGAATTAATTGGCTCCATTATTCAGCAGGTGGTCGCCGAAATGCTTGAGCAGCAGCCTTCCTTACAGGCCGCTGCAAAATAAGCTGCCTTAATTCCGGTAAATCTGCCGGTTGTCTATATCAATAATCTGTGTGGGGCGCTTCAGCCCGCCGGTTTTTCCCGCCACAATACAGTCAATATTCTCTTTAAAATACTGTCGCAGTTGCAGGCTGTTTCTGGCCGGTGGCCGCTGCGCCGGATTGGCGCTGGTGGAAATAATCGGCGCCTTTAGTGCTGCGCACAGTTGCCGGGCCACGGGATGATGAGTAATGCGCACTGCAACTTTTGGGTATTGTCCTTTGACCCATAAAGGGGTTAAGGGAGATGGCTTAACCAGCCAGGTAATAGCTTGCGGTTGGTTAATAATCGCCTGCTGCTGCGCCGATATATCAATAAACGGCAGTAACTTCTGGATGCTGTCACTGAGTAGAATCAGGCCTTTTTCAACAGGGCGATTTTTCAGCTGTAATAAATGCTCTACGGCATGGGGATTTAGGGGATCACAGCCCAGTCCATAAACCGATTCGGTGGGGTAGGCAATCAGGCCGCCCTGCTGATAACAGCGGGCGGCCTGTTTGAGAATAAAACGGCGGTTCATGTTTTATTCGGCGTCTTTACTGGCCTTTTTGCTAGCCGCTTTTTTCTTTGCGGCTTTCTTTTTGGTAGCGGCCTTTTTCTTAACCGTTTTCTTCTTCGCGGTTTTCTTCTTTACAGTCTTTTTCTTTGCCGTCTTCTTTTTAGCAGCGGCTTTTTTCTTGGCCGCTTTCTTTTTACGGCCTTTACGTTCCGGCGCTTCGGCCAGCAGTTTTTCGCATTCTTCTAAAGTGAGCTCTTTAGGCTCTTTGTCCTTGGGGATCTTGGCGTTTTTATTGCCATCGGTAATATAGGGGCCGTAGCGACCGTTCAATACTTCGATGTCAGTACCTTCAAAGGACTTGATATGTTTGTTGGCTTCAAAGATTTTCTTCTCTTTAACCAGCACCATGGCCTGTTCAAAGGTGATGTTGTAAGGGTCTACCCCCTGATCCTGTAAATCCTTTTTAATGGAGACAAAGGTGTTGCCGTATTTCACATAAGGGCCAAAGCGTCCCGTATTGGTGGTGACTTCTTCGCCTTCATCGGTAAAGCCCAGCTTGCGGGGTAGCTGGAACAGGTCCAGCGCATCCTCCAGATTCAAACTGGCCATTTTCTGCCCCGGCCTTAAGCTGGCAAACTGGGGTTTTTCTTCGTCGTCCTTGTCGCCAATTTGCACAAAGGCGCCGTAAGGACCCATGCGTACCGAAACCGGTTTGCCGGTTTTAGGGTCTGTGCCGATATGCCGTGACTGGGCCACATCGGCGCGGCTGACATTGGCGTCCTTATCGTCTACCAGTGCTTTAAAGGGTTCCCAGAATTCCCGCATCAGGGGAATCCATTCTTTTTCCCCCCGGGAAATGGCATCCAGATCATCTTCCAGACGGGCGGTAAAGTCATAGTCCACATACTGGGTGAAATGCTGGGTGAGGAACATGTTCACAATGCGCCCCATATCCGTGGGGGTAAAGCGGCGGTTTTCGATTTCCACATATTCCCGGTTTTGCAGGGTGGAAATAATGCTGGCGTAGGTGGACGGGCGACCGATGTCGTATTCTTCCAGGGTTTTTACCAGACTGGCTTCAGTGAAGCGTGGTGGTGGCTCGGTAAAGTGCTGGTCGCTGCGAATTTCCAGCAGCTTGAGGGCTTCCCCTTCGGTAAGGGGCGGCAGCAGTTTTTCATCGTCCTGGCTGTCGCTGCTATCATCCCGGCCTTCCATATACACGGCCATAAAACCCGGATGGCGGATGGTAGAACCATTGGCACGGAACAGATTGCCTTCGCCGCACTGTAAATCCACCGCAACCGTATCCATGGTGGCATGAATCATCTGGCAGGCCATGGTGCGTTTCCAGATCAGTTCATATAGGGCGAATTGATCCGGGCTTAAGGCGGATTTCACCTGCTCGGGTGTATGCTTTACCGAGGTGGGACGAATGGCTTCGTGAGCTTCCTGGGCATTTTTGGACTTGGCCTTAAACACCCGCGCTTCTTCCGGCAGATTGTCCTTGCCATAGCGTTCAGTAATCAGCTCACGGATTTCTTCCACTGCTTCCTGTGACAGGGTCAGGGAGTCGGTACGCATATAGGTAATCAAGCCGACAGTCTCGCCGCCTATATCCATACCTTCATACAGCTGCTGGGCGGTACGCATGGTGCGCTGCGCCGAGAAGCGTAATTTACGGGAGGCTTCCTGCTGCATGGTGGAGGTGGTAAAAGGTGCGGATGGATTGCGTTTTCGCTGCTTTTTGTCGATTTTAACAACAGTTAGCTGGCCGTTCGCGGCTTTTTCCAGTGTGTTTTTAACTTCGCTGGCAGACGTATCATTGGTGAAACTGAACTGCTCGACCTTTTCGTTTTGATAGGTGCGCAGTTTGGCGGCAATTTTTTTGCCTTCCTTGTCCGCATCCGCTTCGATGGTCCAGTATTCCTGTGGCTCAAAAGCCTCGATCTCTTCTTCCCGCTCCACAATCATGCGCAGGGCCGGGCTTTGCACACGGCCGGCAGACAGGCCCCGCTGAACTTTTTTCCACAGCAGGGGCGACAGATTAAAGCCCACCAGATAATCCAGCGCCCGCCGTGCCTGCTGGGCATTGATCATGGGCATGGATAAATCCCGTGGATTATCAATGGCTTCCTGAATGGCCCGCTTGGTAATCTCGTTAAAGGCGACCCGTTTAACGTCTTTGCCCTGCAGTGCGCCATCTTCCTTGAGCAGCTCGTATAAATGCCATGAAATGGCTTCTCCCTCGCGGTCAAGGTCGGTTGCGAGATAGAGGGTATCGGCTTTTTTCAGGGCTTTTTTAATGGCATTGACGTGTTTTTCATTTCGTTCAATGACCTGGTAGGTCATCTCGAAATTGTGTTCCGTATCAATGGCCCCGGTTTTGGGGAGCAGGTCACGCACATGACCATAAGAGGCCAGGACCTCAAAGCCCTTGCCCAGATATTTTTTGATGGTTTTCGCTTTAGCGGGTGACTCTACAATAACGAGATTCTGGCTCATGGATTTTTTATTATGGTTGGGTTAGTGCATATAATCGGCGGTAATCTGATCGAAAACCATGCTTTCCATCCAGGCAAAGGCATGGGCCTCACCGGGGTAGCTGTAGAGCACAATCATCACAATCCATTTCAGCTGTTCCAGATCCAGCTCAACATCCAGGGCAATCACACGGTCAAGGATGAGTTCGCGGCTGGCCGGGTTTAAAATGGCGTTCTGTTCCAGATAGGTTAGAAATCCGATGCATTCATTATCCAGCAGTATTTTTTCCAGCTCGCTGTAAATGCGAATGGAGGAGGATATGGGCGATACCTGATTGCTGTCCAGCTCCATATCAGCCAGATCTTCCAGCCAGTCAAAGGCTTTTAGAATTTCGTGATGGGGAAAACCCATTTCTTCCAGGCGGTCGATAACCAGATCCCGCTCAGGGTCGATTAAAGCATCGTCGGCTACGATGCTTTCAAAAAGATACATTAATACGTCTACAACTGTTTGTTTCATGGTTTGTTCTCAAGCTCCGTGCCCAGCTGTGTGTAGCGGCCATTGGCGGAGGTGACTAAGCCCTGTAGTTCTAAAATTAATAACATGGAAGCAATTTCGGCTGCACTAAATGGGCTTTTTTCAACCAGCTCATCAACGCTGATCGGCTCAAATTCCATGCAATCGAGTAGCTTCTGGTAGCTCGGATCCAGCTCATTGAGCGGATTCTCGGCTGATTTCAGGCCGCTAGTATGGCTTGAAGCTGAAAGATTTACCAGTGGTAACAGTTCTTCCAGTATGTCATCGGCGGTTTCTACCAGTTTGGCGCCCTGGCGGATCAGGCTATGACAGCCCCGCGCCAGAGGATTATGAATGGAGCCGGGAATGGCAAAAACTTCCCGTCCCTGCTCCATGGCATAACGGGCGGTAATCAGGGAGCCGCTGTTTCTGGCCGCCTCTACTACCAGCGTGCCCATGCTCAGGCCGGAGATAATCCGGTTACGGCGGGGAAACAGGCCTTTATGGGGTGCGGTGCCAATGGGCATTTCAGAAATAATACAGCCCTGCCGGGATATTTTTCTGGCCAGTGCCTGATGGGAGGCGGGATAAATCTGGTGCAGTCCATTGGCCACAACCGCGACTGTGCCCCCTATACCTTCCAGTGCCCCCTGATGACAGGCGCCATCTATGCCCCTTGCCAGACCAGAGTTAATGGTCAGGCCAGCCCGGGATAAATGACGGGCAAAGGCAAAGGCGGTCTGTTTGCCGGCGGCGGTGGGGGTGCGGCTGCCCACCATGGCCAGCTGAGGTTGCTGTAGAAAATCAGTGTCTCCAATGGCGAATAATAGAATGGGCGGGGCATCGATGGATTTAAGTTTCGCTGGGTAGCGGGGATCATCCATACTTATAATATGGTGGTTTTCATTTTCCGCCCAGGCCAGATCCCGTTCAATGGCTTGCAGATCCGGGGATAGCAGGGATTGAATGGTATCCGGTTTGAGATTGAATTCGCTCAGCTGTGACTGGCTGGCAGAAAAAACAGCCCGGGGGGAACCCAGGGCTGTGATTAAGTGATGTGTTTTCGAGGCGGACAGATAACTGCGAAGCAGGCATAGCCGCGCGGACAAATCATCCATGATCTGAGGCGCCTGTGGTTATCGAGGTTTGCGAACCGCATCCATCTTGCGGATAACGCGGGTGGATTCCAGAATCAGGCCGTAGCTGACCTTGTCGAAGGTTTTGAAAATCATCATCAGGCCGCTACGCTCATCGGGCAGTTGCACCATCAGTAAATCCTCATCACCCCGTTTCATTCTGCTTTTATCCAGAAAACGGTCCTTGGCCAGTACGCCTTTTTGATAGGTGGCAAGCAGATTGCCCACTTCCAGACCATCGTTAGCGCCCTTGTTAATCACGGCAATCTGATGCTTGGCAATACCGGAAATGGCATCAAATAAAGAGATAATATAGGCATCCTTTATATCAACATCGGGCACCCGTGGATAATACAGCTGATCGATAGCGCTCTTGTCGGTGGGCAGTAAACGATCACCAATCAGCACTTCACGCTGAGTGGATACCAGCTGGCCGCTGGCGGGTGAGCCATACTGGCGGATACGCGCCTGACCCGCATAAATGATTTCATAACCCAGTAATTCGTTGGTAACCGGATCACGCAGTTCATTACCTTTACGGAATACGCTATAGCGGATGCGCTCCTTATCCAGTTTGCCACGAATATAAATTTTATTGTCAGCACCCAGAATCAGGTGGGCATCATCACTACCTACGATATAAGGTGCTGCTTCCCATACCTCTTTGGAAATCACCCGGGGTTTGGTGAGGAACTGGCGCACCGCATCGGCTGGAATCGTCGGGATGGACGCATTTAATGAATGGCGGCGGATACTGGGGGATAACTTGATCTGTTTAAGGCCGCTCTCCTGAGCTTTTGTTTCCGTGCGAACAACGCCATCTGCCGGGCGTTTTAGATGAATCTGCGGCTGGCCGTTTACATAAACCAGTGTCAGTACATCGCCGGGATAAATTAAATGGGGGTTTTTAATCTGCGGGTTCAGATGCCAGATTTCAGGCCAGTACCAGGGATCTTTTAGGAACATGCTGGAAATATCCCACAGGGTGTCACCTTTTTTCACCGTGTACTGACTTGGGTGGTCGGCTCTGAGTATAATGTGGCTGTTATCGGTTTGAGCCGGTGCCGGAGTGGCAGGTGTATCGGCCTGTTCAAAGGCAGGTGCGGCAGGCTTGTGCTCTGTGGAACCGGTAACTGGAGTAAATGCAGGCTCTTGTGCAGTAGTGTCTTCAGCCCATGGGCTGGATGATGTGGTGGCACAGCCTGACAGATTGATTAGGCTGCCAATCAATATAGCGGTGATCCCGAAATGGTTCCTGAAGGCTCTGATATCCAAGGTAGATTCCCCGTATTTATCCGTGGTTTTCAGGAGTTTAGCCGATAAACTTAAATTAATGAAGCAAGTTTGATTTATAATTTCGAAGAAATTGAAACAGGTTTAGAGAATGTCAAAACTGGAAATATTAAGTTTCCCCGATGAGCGTCTGCGTACAAAAGCCAAAAAGGTAGAAAAGGTAGACGCTAAAATTCGCCAGCTGGTGGATGATATGTTTGAAACCATGTACGAAGCGCCGGGTATCGGGCTGGCAGCAACCCAGATTAATGTGCACCAGCGGATTGTAGTGATCGATGTATCCAAAGAAAAAGATCAGCCTCTGTGTTTGATTAACCCGGAGATTATTGAAAAAGACGGGGTTGAGGAATGTGAGGAAGGCTGTCTGTCTGTGCCGGGTATCTATGAAAAGGTGGAGCGGGCCGATCATATTAAGGTGAAGGCGCTGGATCGGGAGGGGAACCCCTTTGAGCTGGAAACCGGTGATCTGCTGGCGGTGTGCATTCAGCATGAGCTGGATCATCTGGAAGGTAAATTATTCGTGGATTATCTGTCGCCATTAAAGCGCCAGCGGATTCGTAAAAAGCTGGAAAAACAGAAAAAAGCGGCGGTAATGTAAGTGGCATTAAAAATTATTTTTGCGGGCACACCGGATTTTTCCGTGCCCCCCCTGCAGGCATTAATTGATTCTGAGCATGAAGTGGTGGCGGTGTATTGCCAGCCGGATCGCCCTGCAGGCCGTGGCCGCAAGCTCACCGCCGGGCCGGTTAAACAACTGGCACTGGATCATCAGATTCCGGTTTATCAGCCATTGTCCCTGAAAGACGAGACAGCACAGGCCGAACTGGCAGCATTGGATGCGGATTTAATGGTGGTGGTGGCCTACGGGCTGATTCTGCCCAAGGTGGTGCTGGATACCCCGCGGCTCGGCTGCATCAATATACATGCCTCATTACTGCCCCGCTGGCGGGGAGCGGCGCCTATTCAGCGGGCCATTCTTGCTGGTGACAAAACCACCGGCATCACCATTATGCAAATGGATGTGGGGCTGGATACGGGTGATATGTTGCTGAAAACCGAATGCGACATTCTGCCGGATGATACCGGCTCCAGCCTCCATGACCGCCTCTCGGCCATGGGCGCTGATGCGCTGATGGAGGTGCTGCCGAAAATCATCGATGGCAGTGTACAGCCGCAAAAGCAGGACGAC
>JALTRC010000541.1 GCA_026998145.1 Gammaproteobacteria bacterium | reverse complement strand
GTCTGAAAATAACAGGGGTCAGGTCTTGCCTTTTGCCTGTCTTCTGGCGAATTCAAGTTGTAAGCGCACCATTTAATGAAAAAAGTGAAAAACCGATAATGTGAGGTGCCCATAAGGCGCTTGAAAGCATGAATTAACGCATCAAATGATGTATATTTAGATGTGTCTTAACCAAAACATAAGGGGCGTATGATGCGCACGACACTGAATATTGATGATGACTTGCTGGCAGAGGCGCAACGGGTCAGCCATTTAACAGAGAAAGTAGCGCTGGTTCGGGAAGGTTTACATGCCCTGATTGAACGGGAAAGTGCCCGCCGTCTGGCAAAGCTGGGAGGTTCTGAGCCGAAACTGGAACCCATCAGTCGCCGTCAATCCAGCGGGAAATAGTGAAGTCGGCATGATTCTGGTGGATACCTCGGTATGGATTGATCATTTGCGTTATCACGATGATACGCTGGCGAACCTGCTCAATACCAGCCAGGTATTAATGCACCCTTATATCTTAGGTGAGCTTGCCTGTGGCAACCTGACAAACCGGACTGAGCTACTGCATTTACTGGCAGCACTGCCTCAGATTCCAACAGCACTTGATAAAGAAGTGCTGTTTTTTATTGAGCAGCATTCATTGATGGGTAAAGGCATTGGTTATATCGATGCGCATTTACTGGCTGCGGTGGTGCTGTATGGAACAGCCAGAATCTGGACGCGGGACAAGCGGTTGCGCAAGGTGGCTAAAACCCTTTCTCTGGCATGGGATATGTAAATTTTAGCTGTTGATAACTTTAGGTGCCGGAGTCTCTGACCCGATATCTGGAAAATTCTAAAAGGGTACTGACCCCTTTTCGATACCTGGAACATAAACCGAAAAAACTCTGCGCCTCTGTGTCAAAAAAATCACCCACCAACTGAATCAGCCAAAACCAGATCCGCCGGATCGATCTCAATAATATTATCATCCCGGCAATCATAACGGCGGCAACGCAGCGGCCGGTTTTCCCATTCGTTACATTGCCAGGTGTCACGATTTAAATGGGGGCAGTAGCCGTCTTCCTTATCCCGCGCAATAAAATAGGGTTTGTCTTTATTCCAGGCAATAATGCCCTTATCAACTTCTTCGTGAGTCAGGGCAAAAATAAAGGTGCAGCATTTGGCTCTGCATTGATTGACATATTTGTGGCAGGGGAAGCGGGATTCTGGTTGATCCTCTGACTCATCGCCGTAAATGGCCGCCATGCCCATATCCATCATCTTTTCCATTACGCTGATAATGCGCAGCTTTTCTTCATGGCTTAATTGCTGATAGTCAGGGTCGTCTTTAAATTCCTGATCCAGCTCTTCGATTGTATTCACGGTTTGCTACCCGATGTTATGAAAACCGGGGAATTATACGAAATTTAAATTTGCTGTAAAACGTGGGTTAGTCTAATAATGATGTTTTGCGAGTGAGGGAGCATAGGCCGGGCAGGCCAGATTCTCGGGAGGGATTCGACATAAACTATTGAGCTGATTATTGTTAATCAGTTTTTCGATATGGCGGATATTTTTCTGCACAGCCTGCATATATAAATTTGCACCATCAAAGTGTAACTGGGCATAGTGAAATACATTTTTAAAATAATGGCCGAGGCGGCGAAGCACATCATGCTGGTAAAAATCCGGTGTGCGAATCAGCAGTTCTTCGGCTGATGAAAATATCACTTCCCTGTCACCGTTTTTATTAATGATTTCCGTCATGCCGCCCAGCTGAAATTCAGGATAAAGACGGTCGCGGCATTTTTCCAGATAACAGCGGTCAGCCATCTGGGCAATCAGATCCGCTGTGCCAATCATATATCCGATCATGTGAAAGCGAATATCCTTTAAACGAATTTTATCCAGTGGTACTTCATAACCGGTGTAATGCACCATGGTGGAGGCAGTATCCGCATATTGGCCCAGATTGTTTTTAAGCAGATAATCCCGCAAAAAAGTCGCGCTGCGGCTCACATGTATGCGGGTGTATTCGGCACCATTGAAATGCCGGTGGTCATTACGTTTGCGAATATAGCCTGCATCATGGAACAGGGCAGTAATGACGCCGATACTCATATAAATATCGTTAAGCTGATGTTTTTTAGACGACTGTTTTTCATGACCATGGAACAGGCGGGCAAAGGCCAGCGTCATGTCCAGGGTATGTTGCTTATCGTGATAATAGGTATCACAGGCGTGGTAACCTTTTTGATGGCCTTCAAAAAGATTTTTAAAGGTTTCAAAGGCATGGCAAATTAAACTGTCGTCTTTAGCCGGGTAACAATCCCGGAAAATATCACAAACCGCATCACGCACAGCCAGCGAGCTGGTGACTTTAATGGTATTGCTAACATCATAATCTGAGCGGCGTGATTTCATAGGACGTGCTTTTTGGGGGAGCCAGAATCTTATATCCATTCAGGCCAGTAGGCTGTGAGATAACTCACAGATGGATTTTAATGGGGCAGATTTTGTCACTTTATTATAGAATAGCTCACTGTTTTTAACCGTCTGGAGTTTGTAATGCCTGATCAAAAAGATATTTTACTGGGTGTGAATATCGACCATGTTGCCACCCTGCGTCAGGCCAGAGGAACCCGTTATCCAGACCCGGTACATGCAGCACTACAGGCCGAGCAGGCAGGTGCCGATGCCATTACCCTGCA
>JALTRC010000540.1 GCA_026998145.1 Gammaproteobacteria bacterium | reverse complement strand
CGGGCCGGTGTCACCATTGCCAATACGGCGCTGTCTTCAGAGAATTATGCCCGTATGGTGCAGCAACGTCTGGCCCAGTCATCCACTGAAAATGATTTTATGCCGGATATCCAACACCTGCCGGAAGGTTTACAGCACATTAATTTCAGGCGCATTTACCGAGATACCAATAGCGCAAGCTATAAAAAAGTCATTGATATTATTGACCTGCGTATTGCACGCTGTGGTATTTATGGGCACTAGGTGCCCAAAACAAAAACCACTTTAGCTATTTATCCAGCGTTTCCAGATAGGCTTCATAATTACCCTGGAAGTCTTCAATACCCGCATCCGACATGGATAGCACGCGGGTTGATAAAGAAGACACAAACTCCCGATCATGAGACACAAAAATCACCGTACCGGGATAATCTTCCAGCGCCTGATTTAATGATTCAATAGACTCCATATCCAGATGATTTGTGGGTTCATCCATCACCAGCACATTGGGCTTTTGCAACATCAGCTTGCCAAACAACATACGCCCCTGCTCACCACCGGATAACACCTTAACCGACTTGTCGATTTCCTTTTGCGAAAACAATAAACGCCCTAATACAGCCCGCAATGCCTGCTCATCATCATTTTCCTGTTTCCACTGGGACATCCATTCCAGCAGCGTCATATCGTCTTCAAAATCGGCCGCATGATCCTGAGCGTAGTAACCGATTCTGACATTTTCCGACCACTTGATAACACCACTGCTCACATCCGTATCCCCCACCAGTGTTTTTACCAGGGTGGATTTACCAATGCCATTAGGGCCGATGACCGCCACTCGCTCGCCCACTTCCAGCATCATGCTGAAGTCCTTAATCACTTCATTGTCATCATAGGCCTTTGACAGGTTTTCAATTTCCAGCGCCAGACGAAACAGTTTTTTGTCCTGTTCAAAACGAATATAAGGATTCACCCGGCTGGAGGGTTTCACCTCATCCAGCTTGATCTTATCAATCAGTTTGGCGCGAGATGTGGCCTGCTTGGCTTTGGAGGCATTGGCAGAGAAACGACTAACAAAAGTTTTCAGCTCATTAATCTGCGCCTGCTTTTTGGCATTTTCCGATAACAGACGCTCACGCACCATGGTTGCTGCGGTCATGTATTCATCATAATTACCCGGGTAAACCCGCAGCTCACCATAATCCAGATCCGCCATATGGGTACACACGGAATTTAAAAAGTGACGGTCATGGGAAATAATAATCATGGTGCTCTTACGATCATTGAGCACCCCTTCCAGCCAGCGAATGGTGGAAATATCCAGGTTATTGGTGGGCTCATCCAGCAGCAGAATATCCGGATCAGAAAACAATGCCTGCGCCAGCAAAACCCGCAGCTTCCAGCCGGGCGCCACTTCACTCATGGGTCCGTAATGCTGCTCCACTGGAATTTCCAGCCCCAGCAATAATTCACCAGCCTGGGATTCCGCCGTATAACCATCCAGCTCACCAAACTTGACTTCCAGATCCGCCACCTTCATGCCGTCTTCTTCGCTCATTTCCGGCAGCGCATAAATGCGATCCCGCTCCTTTTTCACTTCCCACAGTTCCGGCTTACCCATAATTACCGTATCAACCACGCTGAATGCCTCATAGGCAAACTGATCCTGACGCAGCTTACCCACGCGATCATCTTCATCAATGGATACCGTTCCCGCAGTGGGTTCCAGATCCCCACCGAGGATTTTCATAAAGGTGGACTTGCCACAACCATTGGCGCCAATCAGGCCATAGCGTTTGCCCTCGGCAAATTTAACGGAAATGTCTTCGAACAGAGGTTTTTCACCAAACTGCATGGTGATATTGGCGGTAGAGATCATGGGTATCCTGTGAGTCGTGCGAGATGTAAAAGGGGGCGTATTGTGCCACAAAGTGGCTTTGTGATGGGATTTTTTAAGCCATAAGGCCGCTGCCCGAAACGGACACCGGCCTTACGCGGTTTGTTTTACACGATGGACTTCATTGCCGCTTCAATTCTCTGGGCATAATCCTTATCTGCCTTAATGAATTGCTGCAACATCCGCTGCTGAGCCGATGCACTGGCATGAACCAGGCCTGCGGCAATATTCTCGGCCAGCTGATTTTTCTGGGAATCATTCATCAGGCGATACAGATCTCCCGCCTGACTATAATGATCCTCATCAGCCCCTATGCTGTAACGATCAATCCAGGCATTTTCCAGCACCGGCATAGGTGGCTCTTTAACCGACGGTTCCGGCACAGGTGCACCCTGGTTGATCTGATCATTGGGATAATAATTCACCCCGCTGCCCTGCACATTCTGCCCACCATGGGCCGGGCACATGCCTGCCATGGCCCCATCCCGCTGATAATGATGCACCGGGCATTTTGCCGCATTTACCGGTAACTGGTTAGCATTGGCACCCACCCGATAACGGTGCGCATCCTGATAGGCCAGCAAACGCCCCTGTAACATTTTATCCGGCGACACACCGATACCCGGCACCAGATTGCTGGGGGCAAAACAGGCCTGCTCGGTTTCCGCAAAATAATTATTCACATTACGATTCAGCTCAAGCTGCCCCACTTCTATCAAGGGGAAATCACCATGGGGCCAGACCTTGGTTAAATCAAAGGGATTAATATGATAATCCCGCGCCTGCTGCTCGCTCATAATTTGCACC
>JALTRC010000539.1 GCA_026998145.1 Gammaproteobacteria bacterium | reverse complement strand
CATTTTGGTCGGGATGTTGAAGGTTATGATGCTGCCGGTACAGGCTGGATACCTGCGCCTGATGCAAATTATCTGCCGGCTACAATGACGCCTGGGTCGGATGCCATCAAAATAACCGGTGCAATGGAGGCTATATATAACACTACAGGCGCTGAGATTAAAGATACAGATACCCAGGTTCAGTTGAATATGGCGGGTATTAATCGAGTGGATCTGGTTAGTGGTGGTTATGCTTCTATCTCAACATGCAAAGCCGCGCAGATATTTCAGGTAACCAGTAGTGATGGTGAAATACAGGCGGGTATTATCAAGCGTGCGGCAGGTGGTAATGAAAGAGATGATTTCGCGGCCAATGAGCCAACTAATACAGCTCCTTTTTTCGCTGCCGCTACCGGTAAAAGTTCAGGTGCGGCAGAAGTCAGGCGTATGGCCGTTATCGCTTATTTTGTTGCAGAGAATGATGCGGGTATACCGACCCTGTATCGAAGCGTAGATGGTAACTCAACTCCCCTGGTGACAGGTGTTGAAAAAATGCAGATTGAATATGGTGTTAATACCAAGCCGCTTGTGGATCGGAATGTGGCTAATGTGTATCTCGATGCTCAGCAGGTTGCCGCAGGGCCGCCACCCATTTCCTGGGGCAATGTGGTATCTGTACGCATTAGTTTAACCATGCGTTCCTATGATCCGGTATATGACACACCCCTGTCAGGTAAAATCTATTCCATGCCTTTAACCAATGGCTCAACGGATGATTATGTTTCTAATGATCGTTTTGCCCGTTATACATACACTTCTACCGTTGTTTTAAGAAACCGCATAATCGGTGATCGGACATAGTTAAGGAATAAGAGATATGCGTAATCAACAACCTGAATATATCCGGCAAACTGGCGCCGCATTAATAATTTCCCTGGTGTTGCTCACCATGCTAACCACCCTGGGGGTAACAGCAATGCGCAGTAATCTGCTGGATGTGCGTATGCATAATAATGCCAGCAGTAAATTAGTCGCATTGCAGTGTGCAGAAGCCGGATTACTGGCGGGTGAAAACTGGATTCTGCAAACAACATCCATGCCAGACTCCCCATCAAGCGGGGCGCCAGCGGCTGGACAGGTCTGGTCCCTGGGTGATGATGAACTGGCTGGTTTAAGTGCCCAGGATGCAAGCTGGTGGGCGGCTAATGGAAATCCCGTGGGCTCTTTAACAACTGGCAATTTTGCCATCGGCTGTTCACAGACACCTTATTACATCATCGAAACATACGGCCCGGAAGGTTCCATGGGTAGTGATGATACGGAGTCAGACCTGGGCTATGAGGCCCTGGCTAACTTTAGTGGCCGACCGATTTATTTTCGTATTACAGCCTATGGTGTTGGGGCTTTAGGTACAGCACCCGTGGTTCTGCAATCAACTTTTGCACAGCCTTATAATTAGTTCAGGAGCGGTAGGATGAATAAGATGGTTAATTTATTTAAAGTGACAGCTTTATCGCTGCTGGTATTTTTTAGTGGACAGGCAAAAGTGAATGCGGGTGTATTGAGCCTGGCACAAACCCCATTGTTTCTGGGCACGGCTATTCAGCCTAATGTATTTTTTATGCTGGATGATTCCGGCTCTATGGACTGGGAGTATCTGGTATCGTCTTACTGGGATTACATGGCTTATGACCCGGATCCCCGTCGTACGGGCGGCTTTTCCAGTGGTGACACGGGCTCATACCGTACCGATGGTTATATGAGAAGTTATCGGGGTAATAATTTATCAGGCTCATACCGGGCAATGTATTACATGTACGCCAATGCCTCTAATGTATATGGTCACGTACAATGCCATAATGATTCAAATACAACTGCAAGGGAGGAATGTACGGGCACATCAGTATTTACTGTTGACTGGCGTTTGCGCAGTAATGCAATGAATAAAATGTGGTATTCACCGGCTATTGAATACAAGCCATGGTCTGGCCCCTGCCTGAATGATGGAACTGACTGTGCGGATGCGGATTTTAGAAATGCACGGGCTAATCCAAGAGAAGGTGAAGATGGTTATAATGATTTAAGGGATCTGGCTACAGATGGTGGTGGTGATAATGGTCCTTATGTTTATGATTTATGGATTGATAATAAAGGCTATAGTAATGCGCGGCCTCATCGAGGCACCAATGAAAATCATACGGATGTGGCAAATGGTGTTATTGATTTGTGGGATAGCCATTTACGTTTTGTTGTGGGGGCTTCAGATATTACAGTGTTCCGTGTTAATTATGCGCCGGATAATACAGGTCTGAATGAAGTCGCCACATCGCTGGGTACAATATCCAGTCCTAATGTTTGCTACGACATTTTAGGCCCTATAGATACAACAGCCTCAATTCCAGGTATTAATGATACAAATGGTCCAGGTTGCCGAACTATTGCAGAAACACAAACCAATATTGCTAACTGGTATCAATATAATCGTAAACGTATTCTTGCTGCAAAAAGTGCTATTTCTACGGTAATCAGTGCGCAGCCGAACTTTAGATATGGTCTGGCCTTATTCAATGATTCATTATTTATTGAGGTGCCAGGTGCTTCCGTTACTAATACCAGCGTACATAATTTAAATCTTAAGGATGATCTGTATTTAAATGACCAGCACGCACATGGTACGCCATTACGTGAAGGCCTGAATACATCTGGACGTTATTTTTCAGATAATATTAGTGGGCGAGCAAACCCGATCCTTTATTCCTGCCAGAAAAATTTCACAATTTTGTTAACAGATGGTTACTGGACAAATACTACATTTAACTTTGGTGACAAAGATGGTGATGGTGTTTCAAATACAACAGCCGACGTAGCCTATGAATATTATATTAATGATTTGAATGGAAGTATTGCCAATAATGTAAAAGTTGATGCAGGGGAAGACGATATAGATCCAGATGGTGATGGACTGACTTTTCAGCATATGGTGACGTTTACTGTGGCCTTTGGTGTTGAAGGTGAAATGACGGATCCCAATGATGATGGTTGGCCGGATCTGGATTCAAACGGAAATGCCTGGGGCACCAGCGATGGATTGCCAACTAAAAATGGTAATTGGGATAATGCTTCAAATAATGCAGAAAAGATTGACGACATCTGGCATGCTGCATTTAATTCAAATGGTACCTATGCATCCGCTTCCTCAGCAGCTGCTGTGGCTGAGAAACTCATTGCTGCAATCAGCAATATCGCAGGCCGAATTGGTTCAGCATCAGCGGTGGCTTTGAATTCAGGTACATTGAACGCAAATAGTCGAGTTTATCAGGCCAAGTTTGATAGTAATGACTGGTCAGGTGCGTTGGTATCCATTCCAATTCAGTCAGGCCAGACTCCGGTTGCACCTGCAACTACTACCTGTACTACTGAGGCTCTGGGTGAGCTATGTCCCCAGGAGTGGAATGCAGCGGAAAAACTTGAGAGCATGAATTATAACGTGCGTAAAGTTTTTACCCGTAATATGGATAGTGGCAGTGCCGTTGAATTTAAAACACTATCGGATTTAGGAGCCTCGCAGCAAACAGCATTAAGAACAAACCCGGATACAGCGGCTGTTGAATCCACCACAATTGGTCAGCAGAGACTGAATTATGTGTTAGGTGATAATAGTAACGAAGGAACGGCCTCTGGTGAATTCCGGGTACGCAAGCTTACTGCCTTAGGTACCGGTAAGCTGGGTGATATTATTCATTCGTCCCCTGCATTTTCCGGTGCGCCTGATTCATTCTACCCCGACCTGCTTGAAGGGGTGGGTAATTCCTATAATGCTTATCGTTTAGCAAATAAAAATCGTACGCCTATGGTTTATGTGGGTGCTAATGATGGTATGTTGCACGCCTTTAATGGTGCTGATGGTTCCGAGGAATTTGCATATATACCAGGCCCACTGGTCAATAAACTGAATCAGCTGAGCTCAAAAAATTACAACAATGGTCATACGTATTTTGTTGATGGCAGTCCAAAAATATTCGATGCTTTTGATGGCTCATCCTGGAAGACCATGCTGGCCAGTTCAGTGGGAGCCGGAGGGCAGACTGTATTTGCTCTGGATATAACCGACCCTGATGGTTTCTCTACAGCGGATGTTAAATGGGAGTTTTCTGATGCGGATGATGCAGATCTGGGATACACCATTGGTGATGTCACCTTTGCCCGCATGAATAATGACAAATGGGTGGTTATTTTTGGTAATGGTTATAACAATACTGAGCCAGATGGTAATGTGAGTAGCACCGGTAACGCGGTTATCTATGTTGTTGATGCGTTTACTGGTGCGTTGATCAAAAAGTTTGATACGGGTGTTGGCACCGCAGATGACCCTCTGAATCCGGGCAGTAATCGACCTAATGGTATGGCGCGGGTATCAGCTGTTGATCTGGATGGTGACTTTAATGCGGACTATCTGTATGCCGGCGATCTGTTTGGTAATGTATGGAAAGTGGATGTGTCTGCAACATCAACTGCTTCGTGGGACTTTGCATATAAAGATGGCGTGAATCCAAAACCATTCTTTATAGCAAAAGATGCCAATGGGGATGTGCAGCCAATTACCGCTGGTGTTGCCGTTAAGCGCCACCCTTTGAAGAAGAACCAGACAATTGTTCTGTTTGGTACAGGTAAGTATATGGAAGTGGGCGACAGTGCTATTCCAACCGGTGGTGGGCAGATATATTCCTTCTATGGTATCTGGGATGATAATACGGCTTCACAATATTCCCGGAGTCAGTTACTACAGCAGGAAATCCTGAATCAAACTGTTGTTTCAGGTGCCGATGGTATTGATCGTGAATTCCGGGTAACCAGCAGTTCGGAGCAGCCTGCATATAAAATTGACTGGACAAGTGATAAAGGCTGGTACATGGATCTGCGTTACTCGAACTTCTACGGAGAACGAGTTGTTGTTGAGCCGGTGGTTCGAAATGGCCGGGTTATTTTTGTCACCCTGATTCCTGATGAAGACCCTTGCTCCAGTGGTGGTGATGGCTGGATTATGGAATTAAATGCGGATAGTGGTAGTCGCTTACCAGCATCCCCATTTGATGTAAATGGCGATGGCATAATTGATGGTGACGATTTTGTAAATTACAGTAGTGAAGATACGATTGTATCGGGTGTTAAATCCCGTTCCGGTATAGTTGCCAAGCCCGGTATTTTGAATAACCCGAAAGGTGGTACTGATGAATATAAATATTTCAGTGGTACCAGTGGTAAGGTTGATATCGTTGGCGAATCTTCAAATCCTAATTCCAGAAGGCGTCAGTCATGGAGACAGCAGAGGTAGTCATAATGAGAAATTTAACAAAAATAATGTCGGCAATCGCTTTGTTAGTAACAGCATTTGCAGCTACAGCTGAAACCAGTCGATTTAATGTAGAAGAGGCCGGTGCGACTTTTACGGTAAATAAAGTTGATTATCGCTCGAAGATTATTTATGCAGAGGATTATGAGTTTTCCTACAATGCAGCAACAAAGTTTCTGACTACCGCTGGTGAGGTTAAACCCTCGGCTGTAAAGAAAGGCAGCCAGATTCGGTTTTCAATTTCAGATAAAAAGCTGGTGTCTTTGCGGCCCATACTGAAAGAAGTCAGAATCAGAACAGTGAAATAAGGTGATGTATATGCAAACACAAAGAGGTTTTACTTTAATAGAACTGTTGATTGCGGTTTCGATTGTGGGAATTATTCTGGCTGTTGCCATACCCTCTTATAGAGGATTCGCAGCATCGTCTATTCGTGCAGATGAGTGTATCAGGCCTTTGAGCAACCTGGCTTTTCAGGAAGAAAAGTATAAGGGCTTACAGAATACTTATACGACAACACTTGCAGATTTGAATGTGCCGGCAACTTCATCCGAGGGTCATTATACGTTTAGTGTTGTTGCTGGAACAACGGGTGATATAAGAACCAGTTTTCGGGCTTCCTGTGTGCCTGATCCTGCTCAGAATGTTGATCCTACCTGCGGCACATTGTCGATTGATAATTTCGGTGCTCAAACGGCCACAGGTGGTTCCGGTTGCTGGCGTTAAGAGCGTAATTCTTTCGGCAGCTGAAAAACAATATTTTCTTCAGGCCCTTTGTCTTTGATGATATCAGCATCAAACCAGGACTGAATTTTCTGAATGACATTTTCAACCAGCACTTCCGGTGCAGAGGCGCCGGCGGTGATGCCAACTTTTTCAATGCCTTCAAACCATTCTGTTTTAATATCTTCAGCCCCATCAATTAAATGGCTGCTAATGCCACGGCTTAAAGCCAGCTCTTTTAAGCGATTAGAATTTGAGCTATTGGTTGAGCCTACCACCAGTACTAATTCGCACTGGTCGGCCAGCTGTTTCACCGCATCCTGACGGTTTTGTGTGGCATAGCAAATGTCATCCTTTTTGGGGCCCTGAATATGGGGAAATTTTTGTTGTAGGCCCTGAATAATTTCGCTTGTGTCATCAACGGATAAAGTTGTCTGGGTGACATAAGCCAGTTTTTTGCCGGCATCGATGCGTAGATTGTTTATGTCATCGGCAGTTTCAATCAGGTGAATATGGCCATCCTCTGAATCCAGGTACTGACCCAGAGTGCCCTCAACTTCAGGGTGTCCCGCATGACCGATTAAAATCACTTCGTCGTTGTGTTTAGCGTGGCGTGAGACTTCAAGATGGACTTTGGTGACCAGTGGACAGGTTGCATCAAAAACTTTTAGCTTTCTTTCTGCGGCTTCTTTTCTTACGGCCTGTGAAACACCATGAGCACTAAAAATAACCGTAGCACCTGAAGGCACTTCGGAAAGTTCTTCAACGAATACAGCTCCCTTATTGTGTAAATCATTGACCACGTAACGGTTATGAACCACTTCGTGGCGAACATAAATAGGGGCGCCGAATATTTCCAGGGCACGTTCAACAATTTCAATGGCCCGATCAACGCCGGCACAGAATCCCCTGGGAGTCGCTAGTACGATTTGCATTTATTCGGCAGCCTCTTCAACCTGAAGAATCTGAACCTTGAAGTTAATATCCCGCCCGGCCAGCGGGTGACTGAAATCAACAATAACGTCTTTATCGTTTACATCGATAACAGTGCCTAGAATTTCTTCATTGTCCGGGCCATCAAACGCAATCACCAGGCCTTCTTCCGGTGGCATGTCGTCAGGAAAATCCTCAAGGGGGACCGGGTGCTGATTTTCTTTATCGGGATAACCGTATGCCTGCTCTGGAGAAAGGCTAATGGTAAATTCATCACCAGCCTGTTGATCAAATAAGGATAGCTCCATGCCCTCGGTTAAGGTGCCGTCGCCAATCGTAATCCTTAAAGGTTCGCCACCAAAACTGCTTTCTATTTCGCTGCCGTCCTCGAGGGATAATTGATAATGCAGCATTACCTGACTGCCGTGAGTAATTTTATTCATGTTTGTTTTTGAAGCTGTCAATAATTAAAAGAACGGCGCCAATGCTAATGGCGGAATCGGCAAGATTAAATGCCGGCCAGTGATATTGCTGATAATACACATCCAGAAAATCAATCACATAGCCATACATGCTGCGATCAATCAGGTTGCCAATAGCACCGCCTAGAATAAGTGCAATGGCGACCATCAGTAATTTCTGTGAAGGTTTTAATTTTTTCAGCCAGATGATTAATACCATGCTGATAACCACCGAAACGATGGTAAAGAACCAGCGTTGCCAGCCACCCTGGCTGCTGAGAAAACTAAAAGCCGCGCCCTTGTTATACAGCAGAGTGAAATTGAACATGGGCATAATGGCAACCGGGTCATGATAGTTTAAAAAATGATCGGCCAGTAATTTTGTCACCTGATCCAGTATCACAACCAGTATACTGATCCATAACCAGCGGGAAAAATGTATGGGCTCAGACTCAGGCATGTTTACGTACTTCACCTGTGCCCACAACATTTTCCACGCAACGGCCGCAAAGCTCAGGATGTTCGGCATTGCTGCCGACATCTGCGCGGTGATGCCAGCAGCGCACACATTTTTTATGCTCCGATGCCTGTGCAAAAATCGCCAGCTTTTCACCTGTTTCCAGATCAGACTCAATGGCCTTATCACTGGCTTCAGAGACAGGATGGATGCGGGCTTCCGATGTAATCAATACAAAACGTAATTCATCTTCCAGCAATGCAAGATTGTTATACAGCTTTTCATCGCAATAAAGATCGACTTCTGCATCCAGTGATGAGCCAATATCACCGGCAACCCGCAGGTTTTCCAGTTGCTTGCTGACCTGTGTGCGGCAGTCCTGCACCTGCTGCCAGAAAGCAAAGTTCATGGTGTCGCTGTCGGCCAGAGGGAACAGATCTTCATACCAGGTTTGCGTATAGATGGTATCAATCTTCTGGCCGGGAATGGCCTGCCAGATTTCCTCGCCGGTAAAACTTAAGATGGGTGCCAGCCAGCGGCTGAAAGCCTGCACAATATGGTACAGGGCGCTTTGTGCTGAGCGTCGGGCAATGCTGTCTGCATGGGTGGTGTACTGACGATCCTTGATAATATCCAGATAAAAACTGCCCATGTCCACAGCACAGAAATTATGCAGCTTCTGGTAAATAATGTGGAAGTTGTAATCTTCATAGGCCTGACGAATTTCATCCTGTAATTGCAGGGTGCGTGCCACGGCCCAACGATCCAGTGCCAGCATGTCTTTTTGTTCCAGCAAATCTTTTGCCGGATCAAAGCCGTTTAAATTGGCCAGTAAAAAACGTGCCGTATTGCGAATGCGGCGATAGCTGTCGGCAATGCGTTTGAGAATTTCATCGGAGTATGACATTTCGGCGCTATAGTCTGTTGCTGCCACCCACAGGCGTAAAATATCCGCCCCCATAGCATTGCAGACCTTAACCGGCTCCACACCATTGCCCGATGACTTGGACATTTTGTGACCCTTTTGATCCACCGTAAAACCGTGGGTCAAAGCAGCCAGATAGGGAGATTTTTCCGTAATGGCAACGGATGTGAGCAGGGATGACTGGAACCAGCCCCGATGCTGATCGGAGCCTTCCAGATATAAATCTGCCGGACGTTGTAATTCCTTACGCTGATCCAGTACGCTCACATGGGTGACACCGGAATCAAACCATACATCAAGGGTATCGCTGACCTTGTCGTAATCATCTGCATCATCGCCAATAAAGTCTTTTGACTCAGCGCCAAACCAGGCATCTATGCCCTGCTGTTCAATTTGCTGTGCAACTTTTTCAATAATGGTATTGGTATGCGGATGCAGCTCGCCGGTTTCTTTATGCACAAACAAAGTGATGGGAACACCCCAGGTGCGCTGGCGGGAAATACACCAGTCCGGGCGGTTTTCCACCATGCTTTCAATACGCGCCTTGCCCCAGTCGGGCATCCAGCGGGTTTCATCAATGGCTTTCATGGCCAGATCTTTCAGACCGTTCTGATTCATGCTGATAAACCATTGGGGCGTGGCACGGAAAATAATCGGCGTGCCATGACGCCAGCAATGGGGATAGCTGTGGGACAGCTTTTTATATTTCAGCAGGGCATTTTTTTCTTTTAACAGCTCGATGATTTCATCGTTTACCTTGTTAACATGCTTGCCTGCAAATAATTCCGTGTCCGGTAAAAATACCCCGTTACTGCCCACCGGGTTATAGACTTCCAAACCATATTTCTGCCCCACCACAAAGTCATCCTGACCATGGCCGGGGGCTGTATGTACCGCGCCTGTACCTGCATCGGTGGTGACATGTTCACCTAAAATCACCGGTACCTGACGATCATAAAAGGGATGTTGCAGCAGCTGGTTTTCCAAAGCATTGCCCTGACAACGGCCGATAATTTTATAGTTTTCGATGCCATAGCGTTCCAGTGCCGATTCATATAATGCATCGGCCAGCAGCAGATTCAATTTGCCGGCAGCTGTATCTGCATTGATCAATACATAATGAAATTCCGGGTGCAGGGACACGGCCATATTGGCGGGCAATGTCCAGGGAGTGGTGGTCCAGATAACCAGTGCCACATCATCTGTATTTTCATCCGCATTACAGGCCTTGAAAATGGCCTGTGAATCCACTGCGCGAAAAGCCACGTCTATAGCCGGTGAGGTTTTGTCCTCGTATTCCACTTCCGCTTCTGCCAGTGCCGAGCCGCAATCCAGGCACCAGTGCACCGGCTTGCTGCCCTTATGCAAATGGCCCTTTTCAATTATCCTGCCCAGGGCGCGCACAATATTGGCTTCCATGTCATAGCTCATGGTGAGGTAGGGATTATCCCAGTCTGCCTGAACTCCCAGACGCTTAAAGTCCTCCCGCTGACCGTCCACCTGTTTCTGGGCATATTCCCGGCACTTGTCACGGAAAGTTTTCGCATCCACTTTTTGCCCCGGCTTGCCGACCTTTTTTTCCACATTCAATTCAATGGGCAGACCATGACAATCCCAGCCGGGAATATATGGAGCATCAAAACCGGCCATGGTTTTGCTTTTGACAATAATGTCTTTGAGGATTTTATTGACCGCGTGACCCAGATGAATATTGCCATTGGCGTATGGGGGGCCGTCATGGAGAATAAACTTGGGGCGACCTGCGCTGGCTTCACGAATTTTCTGATACAGGTTTTTTTCCGCCCATTCCTTTAACATGGCCGGTTCACGCCTGGGCAGATTGCCGCGCATGGGAAAACTGGTTTCAGGTAAATTTAAAGTGGCTTTATAGTCGGTGGTCACGGGGGTCTCTTTTGTCAAAGGGCAAAAAATGCTTTTGCCTGTTCGCTATCATGAATAATCTGTTGGTGCAGGGCTTCAAATGACTCAAAGCGCTGCTCGTCTCGTATCTTCAGCCTGAATTCTACACAAACCTGCTGGCCATATATATCCTGATTAAAATCAAACAAATGCACTTCCAGTTGCAGATGATGGCCATCCACGGTGGGGCGTTTGCCAATATTGGCAACACCCTTATGGCATTGCTGCTTTTCATCGATCAGTTCGACCGCATAAACACCGCTCAAGGGGGTGGCATGACGCAGCAGGCGAATATTGGCGGTGGGAAAACCAATGGTGCGGCCTCGTTTATCCCCATGGGCAACCTTGCCGCAGATGCTATACGGCCGACCCAGCATTTCGGCGGCCAGTGCAAACTGATTATCGATCAATGCCTGACGAATGCGGGTGCTGCTAATGCGTTCACCGTTTAAACAATGGCTGGGGGAATCCTGTACTTCAAAGCCATATTTTTCTCCGGCCTGTTTAAGCAGGGCAAAATCACCGCTGCGATTTTTGCCAAAGCGAAAATCATCCCCTACCAGTAAAAACTTTATATTTAATTTTTCAACCAGAATCCGGCGGATAAAATCATCGGCGCTCAATTCGGCCAGATGGTGATCAAACTTGATGCATAAAAACTGATCCAGCTCAGTGCCCTGCAGGGCGCACCATTTTTCCCGCAGACGGGAGAGGCGCGCCGGTGCATCCTCACGGAAATATTCCTGGGGCAGTGGCTCAAAACTCATTAAGCAGGCAGGCAGATCCAGCTCACGGGCTTTACTCACCAGTGTGGAAATAATCTGCTGATGGCCCAGATGAACACCATCAAAATTACCAATCGTCAGTGCGCAGCCATCTGGCGACAGGCTGAGATTATGTAAACCCCGTATGAGTTGCATGTGTTTGTGGAAAGCCCCGGTTAAAAGGGCGCCATTATAACCCAAGGGGGCGGGGATTTTTATGTTTATGATTGAGTGGACTTTTGTAGCTGTGCCGGGCGAAATCCGCTAATCAGCAAAGCGACTATATAAATCATAATCGCCAGGGCAATCAGACCGAATAAAACACCCAGCCGATCCATCAGCGACCAGTGATGCCAGCTTTCCAGAGAGGGAGATCCCAGCAGCAGAAAGGCCCCCATCGTCAGATTAGCAAACAGCAGTTGCAGGCCTGTTTTAAGCCAGCCGGGCTGAGGGGTGTAAATGTTCTGCCGACGCAAACCACGATAGAGCAAAAATGCATTTAAATAGGCGGAGCCTGTGGTCGCCAGCGCCAGGCCCGTATGAGGGCCGGGGATATCCAGCATCACCATGGGCACCACAAAGGCAATATTCATTACCATATTGGCGATCATGGCCGTAATACCGATTTTTACCGGGGTTCTGGTATCCTGGCGGGCGTAATAACCGGGGGCCAGTACTTTAATCATAATAAAGGCGGGCAGGCCCAGAGCGTAGGCCATCAGGCTGAGGCTGGACATATAGCTGTCCTGTAAATCAAATTCCCCGTAGCTAAACAGGCTGGTGAGCAGAGGGCCGGATAATAGCAGCAGGCCAATAGCAGCAGGCAGGGCAATCAGGCTGGTCAGTTTGAGCGCCCAGTCCAGGGTCTGGTTGAATGCCTCAGGTGACTGATTGGCATGCTGGCGTGACAGGCTGGGCAGTATAACTGTGGCCAGCGCAATGCCGAAAACCCCCAGCGGGAACTCCACCAGCCGGTCCGAGTAGTACAGCCAGCTGACACTGCCGGCCACCAGAAAGGAGGCGATAATGGTGTCCAGCAGTAAGTTGATCTGCGCCACCGAGGAGCCGATCACCGCCGGAATCATCAGCTTTATCACCTTGCGCACCCCCTGATGCTGCCGGTCTAGCTGCGGTCGGGGCAATAATTTCAGCTGTAATAAAAATGGCACCTGGAAGCTCAGTTGAACAAAACCGGCCAGTGCCACACCCCAGGCCAGCGCCATCACCGGCTGCTCGAACATGGGGGATGCCCAGATAGCGGCGCCAATCAGGCACAGATTGAGCAGTACCGGGGTAAAAGCCGGGGCGGCAAACTGATTAAAACTGTTGAGAATGCCGCCGGCAAAAGCCGTCATGGCAATAAAGAAAATATAGGGGAAGGTGATGACCAGCATATCCCGGGTCAGGGAATAGCGCAGCGGATCATCGGTAAAGCCAGGGGCAAATAAATACACCAGCAGGGGCGCGCCCAGGGAGCCGAGCAGGCTGATAATGAGTAAAATCCCTCCCAGTGAGCCGGCCACATGATTGATTAAATCTTTTAGATCGTCACGGCTGCGGGTTTCTTTATATTCAGATAATACGGGCACAAAGGCCTGAGAAAATGCCCCTTCGGCAAATAGCCGACGCATAAAATTGGGGATTTTAAAGGCCACAAAAAAAGCATCGGTACCGCCGGAAGCGCCGAATAAAGTGGCCAGAATAATATCCCGTGCCAGCCCCAGGATGCGGGACAGCAGGGTCATGGCGCCGACCAGAGCCGTTGATTTAAGGAGCTTGCGAGACAGGGCTATTGGTCCAGTTGAGCGACAATCTGACCATATACATAGGCATGTACCACCAGTTTCTGGTCATCGGTTAAATCGACAAATTCCACCCCGTGACGATAGTCTGTATCTGAGGTGCCACTTTCTTCAGGGGTGGTAATATTGCGGATAATGGCCGACAGGCGCAGATATTTCTGAATGCCGTCAATATTAAATTCTGCTGAAATCTGCACCTTGTCACTGAGTTCCCCCAGCAGGCTTTGAGCTTGCAGCAGGGCGCCGGTTGAGCTGGTGTTGAGCATACTGCCCTTAATGGTTTTACCTGATGCATCCTGTATGGAGACCACCATTTCTGTATTCACCCGCCGTGAGCCGCGCACCACAATGCTTTCCACTTCCTGTGGATGGCTTAAATGTACGTGGGGATAGGGCACAGAATAGAATTTTAATAGCTCGGATTCAAAACCATAAACCTTGCTGTCCTGTAGCATACGGATCACAAAACGCTGGTTTTCCCGTAGTAGAGGCATTTTGCCATTGATAGTCGGTGCGGTAATAATCAGGCTCTTGCCGGGGGCGTGACCGATAATGCGAGTGTTTAAACGTCCACGCCCTTCATCGGGAACAAATTGCAGCTGAATAACATCCCCCAGCTTGAATTTTAAATCTTTATCGTCTGTCATTATTTTATTTTGTATGATTTAGCCCGTGAGGGGAGATATTAGCCTATTTTGGTTGACAAAGCAGGTGAAAACTGGCATTTTACGCACCCCTTAGATTTACTGTAACAGGAATAGACCATTGGCTAATTCAGCACAAGCAAAAAAACGCGCACGTCAGGCGGTAAAACGTCGCGAGCGTAATGTGAGCGCGCGTTCCATGTTCCGTACCTATGTAAAAAAAGTTGTGTCTGCTATTGAAGCCGGTGATAAGGCAACAGCAGAAGCTGCCTATAAAGCAGCGATTCCTGTTATTGATAGCACATGCAACAAAGGCCTGATTCATAAGAATAAGGCAGCACGTCATAAGAGTCGTTTAAATACTCGTATTCGTGCAATGGCATAAGGCTACGGCATAAACCCATTAAAAAAGCCGCCCTGGTGTAAACCGGGCGGCTTTTTTGTGGGCGCTGTATAAAGCTTTGACGCAAAGGCGCGGAGCACGCGAGGGTATAATAGTATTTGTGTTAGGGCTCCCCTCTTTAGCAAAGAGGGGCTGGGGGAGATTTGAAGTGTTTGTGAATCCCCCTCGATCCGCCTTTTTCAAAGGGACTGCTATTGCTAAATCAGTACCATATTATCCCGATGAATCAGTTCAGCCTCATCCACATAACCCAGCAGTTTTTCAATTTCGCTGCTGGGCCGGCCCTTAATTTTATCGGCCTCGCTTGCCCCGTAATTACACAGGCCGCGGGCCACTTCATGGCCATCCGGTGCCAGGCAGCTCACCATATCGCCGCGTACAAATGCGCCTTCGACTCTGGTTACACCAACTGCCAGCAGGCTTTTGCCGGAGTTTTTCAGCATATCGGCGGCGCCCTGATCCAGATACAGGCTGCCCATAAGCTTTAAATGCCCCGCCAGCCATTGCTTGCGTGCAGTGATGGCCTCGTTTTCTGGCAGCAGTAATGTGCCAATGGCTTTACCGCTGGCAATTTCTGATAACACCTGCGGATGATGGCCGCTGGCAATAATGGTGGCAGTGCCGGAGCGGGCGGCGCGCCGGGCGGCTATGATTTTGGTTTGCATGCCGCCGCTGCCCAGAGCGCCGCCGCTGGAAGCGGCAACATCCAGCAGTTTTTTATCGCTGGCCTGAGCCTCGTTAATCAGGGTGGCGGAGCTGTCCTTGCGGGGGTCGGCGGTAAAGACGCCCGGCTGATCGGTGAGTATCATCAGGGCATCGGCTTCCACCAGATTGGCGACCAGGGCGGCCAGGGTATCATTATCCCCGAAGCGGATTTCATCGGTGACCACAGTGTCGTTTTCATTGATGATGGGAATGCTGCCCAGTTTCAGCAGGGTTTTCAGGGTGCTGCGGGCATTGAGATAGCGTTTGCGATTACTCAGATCATCGTGGGTGAGCAGAATCTGCGCCGTGTGAATGTCGTGGGTTTTAAAGCAGGATTCGTAATGCTGCACCAGCCCCATCTGGCCGACGGCTGCGGCAGCCTGTAGTTCGTGTAGAGCCTTGGGGCGTTGCTTCCAGCCCAGGCGAGCCATGCCTTCGGCAACAGCGCCGGAAGATACCAGCAGGATTTCCTTACCCTGCTCCTTGAGCCGGGCAATCTGTTCTGCCCAGCTGTTAATGGCTGCTGTGTCCAGCCCCTTGCCATCATTGGTGAGCAGGGCGCTGCCGATTTTAATAACCCAGCGTTGGCTATCAGATAGAGCGCTTCGCGCTTTCATCGTTTTCTTCCAGATAATTCATAATATCGAATACCAGTTCTTTGGTGCCCTCGCCGCTAATGGCGGCCACTTCATAATAAGGCCCTGTCCAGTTAAGGCCTTCAATAATTTCGCGGCAGCGAACTTCCGCATCTTCCCTGGGCATCAGATCCACTTTATTCAGCACCAGCCAGCGGGGTTCTTCCAGCATTTCCGGGCTGAATTTTTTTAGCTCGTTGAGGATGGTATTGGCGCTTTCCACCGGGTCGCTTTCATCGAAAGGGGCAATATCAATCACATGCAGCAGGATGCGTGTGCGGCTTAAGTGTTTTAAAAACTGTATGCCCAGACCGGCACCTTCTGCGGCCCCTTCAATCAGGCCGGGAATATCGGCAATCACAAAGCTGCGCAGGCCATCCACATCCACTACGCCTAAATTAGGGTGCAGGGTGGTAAAAGGGTAGTTGGCGACCTTGGGGCGGGCCGATGACACGGCGCGAATCAGGGTGGACTTGCCCGCATTGGGCAAACCCAGCAGGCCCACATCTGCCAGTACTTTCAGTTCCAGTCGCAGTTCCCGGCGCTCGCCCGGTGAGCCGGGAGTGCACTGGCGGGGGGTGCGATTGGTGGAGCTTTTAAAGCGGGTATTGCCCAGGCCATGAAAGCCGCCTTTGGCAACCAGCAGTTTCTGTCCGTCTTTGACAATATCGCCAATCAGCTCTTCCGTGTCTACGTCATACACCAGGGTGCCAACGGGAACCGGAATATATAAATCATCGGCGCTGGCACCGGTTTTGTCCCGGCTCTGTCCCTTGGTGCCGTTTTTGGCGGTATAGGTGCGCAGGGTGCGAAAGTCAGACAGGGTGTTATGGTCGTGGTCACCAATCAGGTAAACACTGCCCCCGTCACCCCCATCTCCCCCATCCGGGCCGCCGCGGGGAATGAATTTTTCCCGCCGAAAGCTCACCAGCCCGTTGCCGCCATCGCCGGCAATCACTTTAATGATGACTTCATCTACAAAGCGCATATTCAGACCTTTTGGTTAGGGGGATATTGTGTTCAGTTCGGCTTTTTTTGGCAACAGCCTGGGGAGCGTTGATATGAAAAAAAAGCCCCGTCAAAGACGAGGCTCTTTTTACCACTTACTTCCCGCAGGAAGCAAAGGCGGCTCAGGCAGGTACAACACTCACAGTTTTGCGATTGTTGGCACCCTTGGTTTCAAATAAAACCTTGCCATCTGCCTTGGCAAATAAAGTATGGTCACGACCCATACCCACATTGTCGCCGGCGTGGAACTTGGTGCCCCGCTGACGCACAATGATATTGCCGGCGATTACCGCCTGGCTGCCGAATTTTTTAACACCCAGTCGCTTCGATTGTGACTCGCGACCGTTGCGAGTACTACCCGCTGCTTTCTTATGTGCCATCTCAGTGTCCTCTTGGTGCAGGTCTTAGGCGTTGATGCCAGTGATTTCAATCTCAGTGTAATACTGACGATGACCTGTTTTCTTTTGATGATGCTTACGGCGACGGAATTTCATGATTTCCACTTTTTTTCCGCGACCGTGAGACAGGATCTTGGCGGTAACTTTAGCGCCATCGACCATTGGAGTGCCGATTTTCAGATTATCGCCATCAGCGATCATCAGCACTTCGTTTAATTCAATTGCGTCACCTTCGTTACCTTCCAGCTTTTCAACCTTAAGATATTCGCCCTGGGTAACTCTGTGTTGTTTACCACCGGTTTTAACTACAGCGTACATACCGGAATACTCCAAAAAATGTTCTGTTTACAGAAAGGGCGGGAATTTTAGCGACTTGTAGCCAAAGTCACAAGGGCAAAAGCCATCTATTTTGCAGTTATTTGCCGAAAAAAGGCTTTTTTTGCCCCCTTTGCTTGAGACTTCCCATGCCATACCGGATAATTGCGCCCCATTCCCATAATCCGACCTGATATTTCATGAATATAGAGCAGATAAAAAAACTGGTTGCCGATGATATGCAGGCAGTGGATCAACTTATCCAGAAGCGTCTGTCTTCAGAGGTGGTGCTGGTCAATCAGCTCAGCCATTATATTATTAATTCCGGCGGCAAGCGATTACGGCCTCTGCTCAGTTTAATGGCTTCCCGGGCTTATGGTTATGAAGGGGATCAGCATTATAATCTGGCGGCCATTATCGAGTTTATTCACACCGCCACCTTATTGCACGATGATGTGGTGGATGAGTCGGAACTGCGCCGGGGTCGGGATACGGCCAATGCCCTGTTTGGTAATGCGGCCAGCGTGCTGGTGGGAGATTTTCTCTATTCCCGGGCCTTTGAAATGATGGTGGACACAGACAGCATGAAGGTCATGCAGATTCTGGCGGAAACCACCAATGTGATTGCCGAAGGTGAAGTCATGCAGTTGATGAACTGCCATGATGCGGAAACCACCGAGCAGCGTTATCTGGACGTGATTCATGCCAAAACCGCCAAGCTGTTTGAGGCGGCCACCCGTCTGGGCGCGGTGATCTGTAATCGACCCCTGGCAGAAGAGCAGGCCATTGCCGCCTATGGTATGCATTTAGGCACCGCCTTTCAGCTGATTGATGATGTGCTGGATTACAGCTCCACCTCGGAGGAAATGGGTAAGAATGTGGGGGATGATCTGGCCGAAGGCAAGCCCACCCTGCCGCTAATCTATGCCATGCGCAATGGTACGGAGGCGCAGGCGGCGGTTATTCGCAAGGCTATCGAAGATGAAAAGGGCGGTATGGAATATATTGAGCCGGTGCTGGCCGCCATTGCCGAAACGGGCGCCATAGGCTACACCGAAGAGACCGCCCGCAAGGAGGCACAGCTGGCCATAGAACAGTTGCAGCATCTGCCGGATTCCCCCTATAAAGATGCCCTGCAGGGGCTGGCAGAATTTTCCGTCGCCCGTAGCAATTAGTGATAAAGCAGGCAAAGCCTAAAGGCACATATAATTATGTGTCTAAATAGGTTATTCTAAAGTGCTTCAAAAGAGAGAGCGTAACCTTGAGTAAAGGCACCCTGTATATTATTTCGGCTCCTTCGGGGGCCGGTAAAACCAGTCTGGTAAAAGAGCTACTGACCGTGACCGATCAGATTATGGTGTCTGT
>JALTRC010000538.1 GCA_026998145.1 Gammaproteobacteria bacterium | reverse complement strand
GTGATGCCAGGGCAACCGATTATAGTGATCTGGCTAAAGTGGTGGTGAGCGATCCGGATCTGGAGGATGAATATACCTATGAAATTATCAGCGGCAATGATCTGGGGCATATTGCCATTGATGCAGATGGCCAGTTAAGCCTGACACCACAGGCGGAAGCCAATATCCAGAACAGCTATGCCCTGACCATTCGGGTAACCGATAAGTCCAGTTTTGCGCCTGCCGGTCTGTCGGTGGATGTGAATTTCGATGTGCAGGTGCAGCCGGTGCTGGTGCTGGAACCGCTGAATAATATACCCGCTAATGAGCAGGCTCGATTTGGCATACGCCTGCTGCCAAAACCGGATTCTCTGAATATGGGGGCAATCGAGGTGAGCTATCAGGAAACCCTGCTACCCACAGCTGTGGATGAGCTGCCCGCCGAAGGTTTGAGTCAGTTTGACAGTATTGTGATTCGCCCGGTAGAGCCGCCACCGGCCTGTAGCTATGATCCACCAGGCTGTACGCCGGGTTCTACAGGATGTAATGAAATATGTGCTCTCTATCCGATTGACTGGCCGGAAGTCACCGAAGTGCCTATGACTTTGGCTAACAGTATTGCTAACCGGAATATTGACCGCCAGTACAAGGTGCAGCTAATGGGGGCAATTGGTGATGCTTCATTAGGACAAAGCCGCCAGTCTGTTGATGTTCAGGTGCAGGCCAATAATATTTTGCAGGAGCTTGTGAGTGATACGGGTGTGAAGCAATGGGGTAATGGCAGCAGCAATCAGGAAACAGTGGCGCAGGCACAATATCCTGCTCAGGATGCGGATACCGGCAAAGATGTGGTGATATCACAGGGTATTGCAAGTGCCTATACCAAGCTGGATATAGATGGCAATCCATTACCGGCTGATGCTACTGACTGGGCCTGTGTAAGAGATGAGCAAACTGGACTGATGTGGGCCAGCCGTAATCGCATAAAAGCCAATCTGCCACAGACTGACTGGCCGCTGGGTTGGGATGGAGCCGATGCAGAGTTGCCCGGAGCACTGGGGCTGGCCCATGCGAGCTTTGGTATTCGCCATTATCTGACTGACAATGGTTGGGTAACAGAACCAAGACGCAGCTATTGTGGCAGCAACAGTGTTAATCTGCCGACGGTGACGGAGCTGCAAGGCCTGGTGAATTATGGGGTTACATCATCAAGCAAGGTTGATCCGCAATACTTCCCGGATATTAATCCAGCAGGCTATCTGGCCCTAAGACGCAATAGCATGGATATTCAGTGGGCCAACCTTGATGCCAATTCATGGGATAACTCACCGGGACTGGAGCAGCGTTCCAGGCTGGGAGCATGGTTTAAAAACAGGCTGATACAGATATGGAGCGAATATTACAGCCCGGCAGGATCATTCGGTTCGGGGCTTTATGGTAGGGAATGGCTTAATGATTATCTGCTGGCAGGTGGTGATATCAATGCCGTGGATGCACCGCTCAATGTTACCGGGCCATTAAACGGGCTGGAGCTAGTGATAAAAGACATGATGGTCAATGTGGATTTCTCTAGCGGAAAGCCGGTGCCGGCAAATGTGTATTATGCCTGGACAAACAACCCTGTGTCGCCGTTACCAAGAAGCACTCTCAACACTGGGCTTACACAAGTCCTGGAGCCATTTTATGAGGGTGAAATTATGTATGTGATACACCCGTCCAGTCAGCAGAATAAAAAAGACGAGGACTTTGGTGGCATGATTGCCAAATATTTCTGGTTCTATGTTTTTCAGGCGCTAATGTAATGGGTGAGGGATAATAATGTTGAAAGTTTTATGTAAACAATGTGTGCTGCTGTCTGCCCTGCTGGTAAATGGCAGTCTTTATGCCGGAGATGCGGGCTCCATTAGTGAATGTCACAATGCTTTTCTGGTTAACCGAACAACATCAGCGGCAGATATTAGTATTCAGGGGCAGAGCATTCGTGTGCCGCTGGGTGTGTATGTGGATATTAACCGGCGTCTGATGTGGCTGGCCTGTCCTCTGGGGCAGACTCAAACCAGTGAAACAAATTGCGCTCTGACATCGGCCGATCAGCTTGACTGGCAGCAGGCCTTACAGACAAGCCTGTTGTTTAATCAGAATGTGGTGCCGATTGATGATTCCGGCTTTGTTTATCAGGACTGGCGTGTGCCCAATATAAAAGAACTGATGAGTCTATATCGCCACCCCAGTTGTCGTGTGCCAAAAACAGATTTTTATATGTTTAGTTTTCCTGCCGTTGAAGGTGCCGCTCTACCGGCCTGGTCTTCAACACCGGATATTCAGAATGACAGTAACAGCCTGATGCTGGATCTGGATACGGGGGATATTATTTCAGCGGATAAAACCCAGCCGGGGCGGGTGTGGCTAGTGCGGGAATTTAATTAGAGGTGCCTTAAGCGCCTTCATTATATTATCGGTGCCGCTTACTCCAGCACTGTGACTTCCATTCCGGTTTCCAGATCACCCTCTGCTTCGGCAATCACATTCTGCCCGAAAAATATCTTTTTATCTTTCATACGGTAGCTAGCCAGGGTGCGGGTAGGCTCGGGATATTTCTGCGCAGTTTCAATATCAATGCTGGGAATCACGCAGCGGCTACAGGGTTTTACGATTCTAAAATCAATCTGGTTAATGCGAATTTTTTTCCATGTGTCTTCTGCATAGGCCTCG